>CABSNA010000025.1 GCA_902478865.1 uncultured Collinsella sp. | reverse complement strand
GGTACCATCGAGGCCGCGCGAAACCGCGCAAGCTTCCCCCTGCGCTACACGCAGGACGGCGAGCGCCACGAGGTTGCCGTGCGCATCCGCCGCAACACCACCGGCGGTCTCGGAGCCACCTGGACCATCGATAAAGTCGAAGAACCCGAGCAGTAACGACAAACGGCTCAAATCCAAATCAGGATTTGAGCCGTTTTTATTTGTTGATGTTGCGTAACCAACAGCGAGCGGGCCGCAAGTGCCCCAGGTTGCCGTGAAAGAGGAGCGACGCGTACTTCGGTACGCGAGCGACGGCTTGAACGGCAAGATGGGGTGCTTGCGACCCGCGCAGCGTCGAGCAGTTACGCGGTTTGGAAAACCGCGTAACGATCTAGTCGCGCGTCAGCTTACGGTGGATACGATGCGGCTGGGCTGCGTCCTCGCCCAGGCGCTCGATACGGTTGGCCTGATAGGCCTCAAAGTTGCCCTCAAACCAATACCAGTTGCCCGGGTTCTCGTCGGTGCCTTCCCACGCCAGGATGTGCGTGGCAACGCGGTCCAGGAACATACGGTCGTGGCTAATGACCACCGAACAGCCCGGGAACTCGAGCAGCGCCGCCTCGAGCGAGGACAGCGTCTCGACGTCGAGGTCGTTCGTGGGCTCGTCGAGGAGCAGCAGGTTGCCGCCCTGCTTGAGCGTAAGCGCCAGGTTCAGACGGTTGCGCTCGCCACCGGAGAGTACGCCGGCGCGCTTCTGCTGGTCCTGGCCCTTAAAGCCAAAGCTCGCCACATAAGCGCGGCTCGGAACCTCAGTCTCGCCGACCATCATGTGGTCCAGGCCATCCGAGACGACCTCCCACAGGTTCTTATCGGGGTCGATGCCAGAGCGGTTCTGATCGACGTAAGAAATCTTGACGGTCTCGCCCACCTCGAGCTCGCCCGAAGTCAGCGGCTCCAGACCCACAATCGTCTTGAACAGTGTGGTCTTACCGACACCGTTGGGGCCGATGACACCCACGATACCGTTGCGCGGCAGGGTGAACGATAGGTCGTCGATGAGCACACGGCCATCGAACTCCTTGTGCAGGTGATGAGCCTCGAGCACCTTGTTGCCCAGACGCGGGCCCACGGGGATGCGGATGTCGGTCCAGTCGAGCTTCTGGCTTGCGCGGGCCTCGGCCTCCATCTCCTCGTAACGAGCCAGACGGGCCTTGTTCTTGGCCTGGCGAGCCTTGGGCGAGCTGCGTACCCACTCGAGCTCGGCCTCCATGCGCTTGGCGAGCTTGGCGTCGCGGTTGCCCTGCGCCTCGATACGGGCGGCCTTGGTCTCCAGATACGTGGAGTAGTTGCCCTTGTAGGGATAAAGGTGACCGCGGTCGACCTCGCAGATCCACTCGGCAACGTTATCCAGGAAGTAGCGATCGTGCGTGACGGCAAGCACCGCGCCCTGGTAGTTGTGCAGGAAGTGCTCGAGCCACAGGATCGACTCGGCGTCCAGGTGGTTCGTGGGCTCGTCGAGCAGCAGCAGGTCGGGAGCCTCGAGCAGCAGCTTGCACAGGGCCACGCGACGGCGCTCGCCGCCGGAAAGTACGTTGACCGGCATGTCGGAATCGGGCAGCTGCAGGGCGTCCATGGCCTGGCCGAGCTTGGAATCGATATCCCAGCCGTCGGCGGCGTCGATCTCGTCCTGGAGCTTTCCCATCTCGGCCATGAGGGCGTCCATGTCGCAATCCGGGTCGCACATCTCCTCGCCGATCTTATTGAAGCGATCGACCTTGGCGATCATATCGCCAAACGCCATGCGCACGTTCTCGATGACGGTCTTGTCGTCGTCGAGCGGCGGCTCCTGCTGCAGGATGCCCACAGTGTAGCCGGGGGTGAGCCTGGCATCGCCGTTGGAGACCTCCTCGATGCCGGCCATAATCTTGAGCAGGGTCGACTTACCCATGCCGTTGGGACCCACGACGCCGATCTTGGCACCGGGGTAGAAGCTCAGGGTCACGTCGTCAAGGATTACCTTGTCGCCATGGGCCTTGCGAGCCTGATACATCTGGTAGATAAACTCCGCCATATGTCTGTTCTATCCTTTCTACCTGCTGTTTCCCTATTCTTGATTCGCTTTAGTGGAAACGAAATGAGGGAACCAGCTCTGAAACGTAACGAAAAAGGGGCATGGTTGCCCACACCCCCTAATACTACCTGGGAAAAGTCCCCCGGAACATACTATGAACTGCGTACGCTAGTTTTCCGCAACCTTAACGAGCGGCTCGCTGCGATTTGCGCCACAACAGATACGAGTAGACGTAAACGGCTCCAACCGAACCAAACGCCAGAGCCGCAATCACCGCGGCGACGACTTCACTCGAAAGCACGCTGCCTGCCACGCCCATCACAATCAGGCCAATACCCAGCACCATAAAGCAGGCGCCGCCAAAACGCTGCGTACGGCGCCAGTTCTCGGGATCGGCAAGCGCCCAGGGTGTCTTGATACCGAGCGTATAGTTCTGCTTCACACGCGGCAAGTAGTTGCCTACGCCGATGAACAGCAAACCGACAACACCGGAAATCAGCACGTTAACCGAACCGACCGCCGGCACCACGCCCCAGACCGTAAGCTCTCCCAGCCAGCTTATGGCGCACATGAACAAGGTGAAGGCGATTACGAAGCCCTGGTAGAACTTGCCCGAGGTTCGATATGCCTCACCTTTGGGGTCGATGCGCGGCACCATGCGGAACATTGCGAGAAGCGCCAGAGGCAGCACGCCGAGCGCGGAGGCCATCCAGCTAGGACCCCAACCGTCGACGGCGCCGTTCGCGCCCCAGTGCGTGGGAATCTGCGCAGGCAAGCTCGGCATCACCATGAGGTGCGCTACGACATTGGCGACGCACAGAGCGACCAGCGCAATCCACACGCGCGACGATACCCCCGTGGGGTGAATGCCCTTGTTTTCGTTATTCATCCTTATCACCTTCAGTGTTTGTAAAGCCCATAAACCAGCCAATTAAATCCTGCATGACGGTGGTGTTTAAGTTGTATACGATGTTTTGGCCATGGCGCTCGTCGGTCACCAACCCGGCGTTTTTGAGCGTCGCCAAGTGATGGCTCAGCGACGGCTTACTGATATCGAAATGCTCGGCAAGCTCCCCCGCCGTGCAATTGCCCTCGCGCAGCAACTCCAAAATGCGCCGTCGCGTTGGATCGGCAAGCGCCTTAAAACCCTCTCCCGGCATAAGACCTCCTCTCATCATCTCTCATGACGTGCACACTATACTTGATATTTAGATGTTTGTCTAACTATCTAATCGCAATGCTTCAAACCACATCAAAGCAAACGCCATCGCAACCTATGGGCGATTACCTATAATGACGATAGCTAAAACACGATTCGCTTCCCCATCGGAGGATATCTATGACCGAAACCACAGCCGCAACTCCCATCGAGACACGCGACACCAAGCTCGAGATTATCATGGGCCGCGAGGCACTCGATAAGCTCGCCGATGCTACGGTGCTAGTGCTCGGCTGCGGAGGCGTGGGCTCCAACTGCTGCGAGGCACTCGCCCGCGGCGGCATCGGTCATTTCGTCATTCTGGATAAGGACATCATCGCGCCCAGCAATATCAATCGCCAGGCCATCGCCTTTCACAGCACCGTCGGCAAGCGCAAAGTCGACGTCATGGAGGCTATGATTCACGACATCAACCCTACCGCTACCGTCATCAAGCGCACCGAATACCTGCTGAGCGACAACATCGATGATTTCTTCGCGAGCGTTTTGGAGCAGACGGACGGCAAGCTCGACTACGTCGTCGACGCCATCGACACCATCTCGGCCAAGCTCACCATTGCCAAATATGCTCAGGACCACGACATTCGTTTGGTTAGCTCCATGGGCGGGGCCAACAAGCTCCATCCCGAGTGCCTCCGCTTTGCCGACATTTTCGATACGGTACGTGACCCCATGAGCCGCATCATGCGCAAAGAATGCAAGAAGCGCGGAATCAAGAGCCTGCATGTACTGTTTAGCTGCGAGGAATCGGTTAAGACACAGCCCCGCGACCCTTCCAACATCCACGAGCGTACCGAACTCGGAACCGCCAGCTTTATGCCGCCCATCATGGGTCAGATGATTGCCGGCGAGGTTATCCGCCAGATCAGCGGCCGCGGCACCGAGCGCGTGCGCGCCGATGGCCAGCGCCTAGACTAGCGGAGCGCGCCGAGATGGAGCCCCGGCTATTTGATGCACACTGCCATCTTGATTTAATGGCTCACCCGGACGCCGTTGCTGATGAGGCGACGGCGCTGGGCTTGGGTCTATTTGACTGCGGCGTCAATCCGCGCGACTTTTCGGCCGCAAACGAGCGCGCCTGTCGCCAACCAGGCATCATCGCCGGCGTTGGGCTTCACCCCTGGTGGCTCGCCGATGGCCACTGCGGTTTTGTCGAAGTCAATCTGCTTTGCGAAGTTGCTGCCCAAGAACGCTACATCGGCGAAGTCGGACTCGACTTTTCCGCGCGCTTTGCTGGAAGTGAGCCGCTACAAATACAGGCACTTAACCGGCTCTGCGATGCGCTCGTGCAGCATCCTCTTACCGGGCGCGTGATATCAATTCACGCCGTTCGTTCGGCAGGAGCCGTACTGGACGTCCTCGAATCGCATGGACTACTCATCCCAAACCCCGACTCCCCCGCTATCATCTTCCACTGGTTTAGCGGCACTTCGGACGAACTCGACCGCGCGCGTAATGCGGGTTGCTATTTTTCCGTCAACGAACGCATGCTCGCATCTAAACGAGGACGCGAATACGCACGACAGATTCCACTCGATCGTTTACTGCTCGAGACCGATGCACCAGCGGAGGCAAACGCAGAAATAAGCGCACAGTCACTCATCAGATCGCTCGAAAGCGCCTCAGAACACGTCGCCTCGCTCAAAAAATGCGACGCAAAGCATATTGAGTCGGCGGTTTTAGCGAATGCACACTCTGTTTTTAGCCTTCGCTAACCCCTGTGGTCAAAAAACGTCAAATATGAGTACTGCTAGCGAAATGGATACATTACTCTGAGCTTTCCGACCACCAGAATAATCTACGATTGTCCATTAACTAACACTTTTACAGTCACTCATCCTGCATTTTCGCAATCTTAAACCCCTCCAAACGCTCAAATCACGTCTGAAGGGGTCGATTTTGCTGCGACTAAATTAGTCACAGTACTCATATTTGGCTTTTTTAACCACCGAGTCACGGGAAGGCACCAATACAGCTCCCCGGGACAGCTCGGCTATTCGACGATTGGTGCTCCGTGGCCCCAAGAACCTTCCATGCCGCACACGGTCGAGGCAAACCCGGCAGCAAAGTCGAGCGCGCGCTCGATGGCCTCGGCGCCATCCTCACCACGCTTGGCGGAATCGAGATAGCACATCAAAAACGAGGTGAGGAACGAGTCGCCCGCCCCCATGGTGTCCTTCATGTCCGTTACCGGTTTAGCCAGCTGGCGGTAATAACGCTCGCCGTCGTAAGCAATGCAGCCCTCGGCGCCCGCCGTAGCCGACACAAAACGCGGACCCAGGCCCTTCACCCATGCCAGACGCTCGCGAATCTCGTCCTCACTCGCAGCATCCGCCGCACTAAAGAAAGCGAAATCGACGTAGGGCGCAATCTGCTCGTAGTACTCGTCGGTGGAGTCGTCCGAAAAGTCAAAAGAGACCGTGACGCCCGCAGCCTTCAACTTGGGCAGCTCGCGCTCGGTAAAGCAATAGTTGCCCGAATGAACCACATCGAACTGCTTCATGTACGCAAGATCAAAGCGATCGAGAACATAGCGCGCATCGCCACGGATACCGCCCTCGTTGGAGCCAAGGAAGACACGGTCACCGTCAACGACGGTCACGCGAGCCGCTCCGTTCTCGCCAATCATCTGCTCGCACTTGTCAAGCTCGATACCCTCATCCTCGAGGCTTGCAATGACATGCTCGGCAGCGGCGTCATTACCAAAAATGCCCATGTATGCAGAGCGTGCGGCACCGCATTTCTTGGCATAAACGGCGAAGTTCACCGCATTGCCGCCGGGATACATGGTGTGGATATGCTCGTAGCGATCGACGACGTTGTCGCCAAATCCGAGCGCGTTAACGTTAAATGTCATGGGCTTTGTCCCTTCTAGTACTCGACAACACCCATATAGCGACGGAAATCGGGATCGTGATCAAACACCTTGCCGCGTGCAGCACGCAGCTCGCAGTTCATGGCGTAGAACAGCACCGGGTCCAGATAGGCACGGACGCTCGCCGGCACGGCTTCCATACCGTACTCCTTGGCATCGAGCACCATCAGCGTATCGGTATGCGTCTTAAGGAACGCCAGGGCGCGCTCGTCCATGGCACGGCACTCGCTGGAGCCCATCTGCAGGAAGTAAAAAACGCCATCCTGAGTAGCCTCGAAGGGGCCATGGAAGTACTCGGCAGAGTGGATGTAGCTGCAGTGCTGCCACTGCATCTCCATAAGAGAGCAGATAGCGAAACCGTAGGTCTGGCTAAAGTTGGGACCGCTGCCCAGAATGTAGAAGAACTCGTGCTCCTGGCAAAGCTTGGCAAAGCGATCGCCCAGCTCGGCATTTACCTTCTCGCGTGCCGGGGGAAGAATCTTATCCATCTCGGCAATACCGGCATACATATCGGCAAGATCGGCGTAGCCCTCCTGCTGATCGAGCAGCTCTGCCGCAAGCGACAGCGAAATGCCAGCGGGGACCTCGGCCTGCGGCACGCCCTCGCCCCACGGGTAGACCCACGTGGTCCACTTGCCGGAGTCGATCTTAGATCCAGCGTTGTCGGTCTGGGCGATCACCGTAGCGCCGGCGGCAAGGGCAATCTCGCAGCCCTCGACGACCTCGGGGGTGTTGCCGCTGTGGCTACAAGCGATGACCAGGGACTTCTCGCCCAGACGACGCGGACGCATGATATCGAACTCGCGAGCCGTATAGATATACGAAGTGAAGGTGGTTGCCTCGCGCTGCAGAAGCTCATGAGCCGGGATCAAATCGATCATGGAGCCACCGCAAGCAATCCAGTAGACGCTGTCGAACTTGCCCTTCTCGGCAATTGCCTCTTTGATCAGATCGTGTGCGTTCATATCCAGTTCCTTTCTTATTTGGTCCGCAATCAATGACGTTGGTTGCGTAGCCGATAGTTGGTTTAGTCAATCAGATATTTCTCGAATGCGGCCATGTTCTTGGCATCTGCCGCCGCCGGGTCATCGTAGTAACGACCGTCCGTGATTTCCTGGCCCAGCATGCCGTCGAAACCATGGGCGTTGAGTGTGGCGACGAAGGCGTCCATATCGTGCTTGCCATCGCCCCACACCAGATGGCCATACGGGTCACCGTCGATAAAGTGCATCTCGTGAATTGCCCCATCACCAAAGGCGGCAAACCAGTCCTCGAGCGTCTCGCCTGCAACGCCCATCGCGGTTGTATCAACCATGGGCTGTAAGTACGGGCTCGCGACCTCGTCAATCATGCGCTTCGCATCGGAAACCGTCGTCACAAGGTTGCTCTCCTCGGGACGCAGGCTTTCCATCGTAAGCACCAGACCGTGCTCGCCGGCATACTCCGCCAGAATGGACAAGTGCTCGCGGCTGCGCTTCCAGGCTTCCTCGCGGTCCTCGTCCCAGTCGCCCCAGCCCGAGTTGATGGACATACGGTCGCACCCAAGTACCTCGGCAAGCTCAATGCCGTGTTTAAAGTACGCCAGACTGCGCTGTTCATGCAGCGGCTTGCGTGCGCAGTACTGCCAAGGATAGACAACATTCTCGGGGCACAGAGTACGATACCTAAGCCCACGGTCTGCAGCCTTTTTCGCCAGGACCTCAGCCTCAAAGTAACCCGTATGGTCGAGCGTCACATGCGGCTCTGCACACCACAGCTCAATGGACTCAAAGCCCAAGCGCTGCTGCACATCAAGGAAGTAATCGAGCGACCACATGATGTAGTGGATATTCATGCCCGCAATCTGCTCGCGGCGCAGCGTCGGTTTGGATTCAGACATCTTATGCCTCCTTATTTCGGTCGAACACGATTTGTCCGTCCGACATCGTCATGTCAACCGCAAGATCACGTGCGTCGCGATAATCGAGGTCGAACACATCCCGATCGAGCACGCAGATATCGGCAAGCTTGCCAACCTCGAGCGTACCCAGCTCGTCTTCGCGCATCAGGTCGTACGCGCCCCCGGCAGTCCAAGCGCACAAGAGCTCGACAAGCGTCAGCGTGTTGACCTCATTCACGGGCAGTCCGTCGGCGAAGAATCCGCCGCACGCGCTGTAGATTGACTCGCCCAGGCTCGGAATCAGCAGCGGCAGATCCGTGCCGCAGCACACTGTGCATCCGGAATCTTCCATGCCGCGGCGATTCCAGCTGTGCAAAAGTCGCGTCTCGCCAATTTGTCGACGCATCATCGACAGGCAATCCTCGCGCCGGTCCAGCGTCAGAATCTGCGGATAGACCTCGCAAATTCCACCTAACTTGCCAAACTCGACAAGATCGGTCGGGTCAGAGTTCTCGAGATCGGTAATCGCATGGCGGCGAAGCATCCGTCCGTGCTCGTCTCGAGGCAGCGAGGCATAGAGCGCCACGGTGCGACGAACGGCGCCATCGCCCTGGCAATGCAAGGAATATCGGAAGCCGTCAGCATCAATTGCACGCAGCTCGTTCTCAATCAGATCCCACTCTGGCTCCTCGACGACCGTCTTGCCGGCAGCGCCCGCATCGGCCGTGTCCTCATAGGGGTCAATCATCTCGGCAAGCCCCGCCCATACGCCGCGATCGGTCATACGGTTGAAGCCGGAAAAGCGAACGAACGGTCCCCGGAAGCGCTCTCGTGCCTCGCGGGCATATGCCAGATTTGCACCGGCACCCACCGGCTGCGACATCATAGAGACGCGAACCGTCAGCTCACCAGATTCCTCACGGCGAGCCATTTCGTCGGCAAAGCCGTAGTAGTCATCAAACGCCATCTCCTTGATGGCGGTAACGCCGCGCTCGTTAAGCATGCTCATGTAGTCCGAATACCCCGCACGCACCTCGGGCAGCGCGAGGAAATCGCTCATCATGCGCCAGATCTTCTCGGCATAGCACGCCTGGGGTGTAAAGCCGTATCGCGCACTGGCAGCAGCATTGAGAACGCAGGTCTCCGCTCCCGGTGTAAAGCAGACGACGGGGATATCGCCAAAACAATCGTCAAACACAGCTGCTGTATTTGCATTCTCGGCATCCGATGCCAACGTTTCGGGTAGGTTGTGGCCAAAAGCCGCCGCGCAATCCGGATGATCTTCTTTCCATGCACGCAAGAGCGACACGGCCTCTTTGGCATCAGCGATGCCGGACAGATCAGACCCCAACGTCCGCAGCGCCCAGCCTGTATAGAAGGTATGTACATCGATCAGGCCAGGCATGACGGTGCGGTCGCCCAGGTCAACTACCTCGTCCGCCTGGGTCAAATACGAAGCTACCTCACACTTGGTGCCAACAGCCTCAATTCGATTGCCACGGACCGCTACGAAACCTTCAAACGGCAGGTCCCCCGTACCGGTAAAGACGCTCTTAGACGTCAGGACCGTCAAACGATCAGACATCACAACCACCTACACCGGAAGCATGCCAGAGATTGCCGTTACGATCAGGCCAAAGACGACCATGAAAATGAAGAACTTCCAAATGGTCTTCCACCATTGGCCAAACGAAATCCTAGCCACGGCAAGACCGGCGACCGTCATGCCCGCCACGGGGCTGATAGTGTTGATGGTCTGGTTGGCAAACTGGAGCGCGGTGACGGCCGCCTCGGGATTGAGGCCCATGAGCTCGGTCAGGGGGCCCATAACGGGCATGGTGAGCGCCGCCAGGCCAGAACTCGAGGGAACCAGCAAAGAGAGCAGGCCAAGGACGATATACATAAATGTGGTGTAGACGGCGGCGGGTGCACCGGCAAGCGCGGTAGCGAGCGCCTGGAGGATGGTGTCGATGATCATGCCGCCCTCGGCGATGACCAGAATACCGCGAGCGATACCGATAACGATGGCAGCGTACGCAAAGTCGGCGAGACCCTTAACGAACTCCTCTGCGATCGTCTGCTGGTCAAGGCCGCCCAGGATACCGGCAAGCAAGCCCATGCCAAGGAACACGGCGGAAATCTCATTCATGTACCAGCCCTGGGTAACAAGACCCCAGACGATAATGCCCATACCGCAAGCAAAATCGATAAGCACGAGCTTCTGACGGATAGTGAACTCTTCCTCGATGGAGGCATCGGTCACGGAAAACTCAATACGCTTGAGCTTATCGTCCTCGTACACAATGGACGACTCGGGGTTTTTCTTGACGCGCATGGCGTAGCGCATGGCCCATGCGATACCGACGGCAGTGAAGATGACCCAAGAAACGGCACGCAGCCACAGTTGCGGATTACCCTCGATGCCAATGATGCCTTGGGCGATCAAAACATTAAACGGGTCGATGGTCGAAGCACAATATCCCAGGTTAGGACCAAGGAAGCAGATGATGAATGCCGTCATCGAGTCATACCCGATACCCATCATGATGGGAATGAAGATGGCATAGAACGGCAGGGCTTCCTCAGACATGCCAAACGTAGTGCCGCAAATGGACAGCAACGTCATCGTGATGGGAATGATGAGGATGTCCTTGTTCTTGAGCTTTTTAATCACACGGCTCATGCCGGCATTCAAAGCGTTGGTCTTGGTGATGATTGCGAACGATCCGCCAATCAATAAGACGAACGCAACGACGTCGGCAGCCTCCTGGATGCCCTTAGTGGGCGCTTGCAGGACCGCGAAGATATCCTGGCCCAGATTGATGGTCTCGCCGGTCTCGGAATCGGTGTAGTTCTTATCGACCTGTTCATAGGTTCCAGCAACGGCGACTTCACGCTCGCCCGCTGCTGTCGAAATCGTTTTGCGCTGATACTGACCAGAGGGAACGATCCAAGTCAGGACCGCAAAGACAACGATCAGCAAGAACATGATCGTATAGACATGCGGTAATTTGAACTTAAAACGTCTGTTTGTCTTCTTCGCCTTCGTATCTGACATAGATACCTCCAAAGAACTCGAGACTGCATCGCATCTCGCTTCAACGTTTGCACAATGCAAACGTTCTATGACGTCCCATAGATTACCAGCAGCTTTTTCCTTCATCAAGATAATTTCAAACTGATTGCCGCAACGCGGTTGAACGGTTGCGTTTGCGCCGTGAACGGTATGGAAACGCCCGGTGAGATGATCCACCGGGCGTTTCCATTCGCAATGTCCTAGATGTCAAAAACGTAGCGAGACCCAACGATCCGCTGACGACCGATGATAAACGGCCGCCGCTGCTCATCGAAAAAGAAGGCTTCCATATAAAACAAGGGTTCGCCAACGGGAACTGCCAACAGTCGAGCGACCTCGGGCGACGCGCACGCGATCTCGAGCGTGCACGGGTCGGTAAACGCGGGCGTGCGGCCCGTTCGGTTGCGCACGAAATCAAAAATGGATTGGTTAGATAGAGGTGCCGTTGATAGATAGGCGTTGTCCTCGTAAACGTATATGTTGTTCTCGAGCATGACGGGGACTCCATCGGCAGTACGCACACGCTCAACGCAAATCAAATCAGTTCCAACGGGAACACCAAAGAACTGCGCTTCGGTAGAATCTGCCGGCAGTATCTTTCTCGAAATGACGCACGCCCCCGGCTCCATTCCTGTCTCTTATACACATCTGACGCTGCC
>CABSNA010000024.1 GCA_902478865.1 uncultured Collinsella sp. | reverse complement strand
GCGTGGAGGCGAGCGATAAGCTCAGCCGCATGCCGCTCAGCTTTATCGACAGCCATGCTCACGGCGACCTCATGAGCCGTGTGGTCAACGACGTCGACCAGGTGGGCGACGGTCTGCTGCAGGGCTTCACGCAGCTCTTCACCGGTGTTATTACCATCGTGGGCACGCTCGCGTTTATGCTTTCCATCAACCTGACCATGACGCTTGTGGTGGTACTCGTCACACCGCTTTCCATTTTTGCAGCCGGCGCCATCGCCAAGCTTTCCAACAAAAGCTTTACGGCACAGCAGCGTATTCAAGGGCAGCTCGGTGGTCATATCGAGGAGTACGTAGGCGAGCAAAAGCTAATCGACGCCTTTGCCTACGGCCCGAACGCCCAAGCGCGCTTCGACGCGCTCAATGCCGAGCTCTACGCCGCGGGCGAGCGCGCGCAGTTTATTGGTTCGCTCTCCAACCCCGGCACGCGCTTTATCAACAACATCATCTATGCCGTGGTCGCTGTGATCGGCTGCGTGGGCGTGATCACGGGCGTGCCCGCGGCGCTTACGGTGGGCGGCGTGCAGATCTTCCTGTCCTATGCCAACCAGTACACCAAGCCGTTCAACGAGGTCACCAACGTCATTACGCAGATCCAGACCGCGTACGCCTCGGCGCGCCGCATGTTTGCGCTGCTCGATGCGCGCGAGCAGGAGCCCGACGCGTCGGACGCTGTAGAGCTTACCGCCCCGCAGGGTGAGGTGACTTTTGAACACGTGGACTTTAGCTACGTGCCCGACCGCAAACTGCTGCAGGATATCTGCATCGAGGCCAAGCCCGGCATGCGCTTTGCCCTGGTCGGCCCCACGGGCTGCGGCAAGACGACGCTCATCAACCTGCTGCTGCGCTTTTACGATATCGATGCCGGACGCATCATGGTCGATGGCAGGTCTTCGCGTGACTACACGCGCGCAAGCCTGCGCCGCGCCTTTGGCATGGTGCTGCAGGATACGTGGCTGTTCGAGGGCACGGTGGCGGAAAACATCGCTTACGGTTGCCCCGATGCCACGCGCGAGCAGGTTATCGAGGCCGCCAAGCGCGCGCATGCACACAAGTTTATCGTGCAGCTGCCAGGCGGCTACGATACGGTCATCGGCGAGGACGGCGGCACGTTTAGCCAGGGTCAAAAACAGCTGCTGTGCATCGCGCGCGTCATGCTCACCGACCCGGCGATTCTGCTGCTGGACGAGGCGACCTCGAGCATCGATACCCGCACCGAGCTGCAGGTGCAGGCGGCATTCGACGAGCTCATGGCCGGTCGCACAAGCTTTGTCGTGGCGCACCGCCTGAGCACCATCCGCAACGCCGACTGCATTCTGGTGATGCGCGACGGCGAGATTATCGAGCGCGGCACGCACGAAGAGCTGCTAGCGGCAGGCGGCTTCTACGCCGAACTCTACCGCAGCCAATTCGCCCAGTGAGCAAGCCCGTGGGGCAAATTAATCAATCGACAGACGGTGGTTTACATCTGTCACGTTAGTACTAAGATAGTCATCTAATAAATTGCATTAGTGGCTTTAGTTTTGGGGGAAACGAGGCAACGTGACTATGACGTGCTCTCTGGTGGTTAACAGCAAGAGCGGTAATACCAGGATGGTTTCGGGCGCGATCAAGCGCGCTCTGCAGGCTGCGGGTGTTGAGTTTGTCCATGCCGCGGCGTTGAGCGACGATGCGGATGCAGATCAGGTTGCGCTCGAGGCGCAGGGCGCCTGCGCGGCCGACACGGTGCTCGTCGGTTTTTGGTGCGACAAGGGTGCGTGCACGCCTTCGGTCGCGGCGTTGCTCTCCGCCTTGCACGGCAAACGCGTCTTCTTGTTTGGCACCTGCGGTTTTGGTGCCGACCAGAGCTATTACCAGCAGATTATCGACCGCGTGACCTCCAATTTGGCCAACGATGCCGAGCTTGCGGGCTGGGCGATGTGCCAAGGCAAGATGGGTCCCGCCGTCAAGCAGCGCTACGAGGCAATGCTTGAGCAGGATCCCGAAAACGCCCGATTTAAGATGCTGCTCGACAACTGGGTTGCCGCGAAGGACCATCCCACCAAGGAAGATCTGGACAACATGGCTGCAGCCGCCAAAAAGGCCGTGCTGGGGGAGTAGCTCCCATCGCTGACGGCGGTCGGTCCATCTTTCTAAATGAAACGTCCTCCCGGGCGTCGGGGCACGAAGTTCCCTGCTCTACAGTCCTGCGCAAGACGAAGGCCACATTAAGTGGCCTTCTTTGCGTGCGGAACTCGCGATGAACTTCGTGCCCCGCCGTCCGGGAGGACGCCTCTTTATTGATGGGAGGCCTGATAGGTCGATGGTTCCGTGCCCGGATGCGTCCAAAGTGGGACGGGCTTTCCGGATGGGCAGGCTTTCGAAAAATGCGTCCCGGAATTTGCCTTTGGAATGGGACGTAGTTTCCCGTTGAGGTGCTTTGCGGAAAGTGCATCCCACTCTGGGCGGTCGAAGTGGGACACACTTTCCCAAAGGCGCTCCAACGGGAAATTGCGTCCCATTATTCGGTCAAGAAACGGGATGCATTTTCCCAATGAGAGCAAAACCGGAAAATGCATCCCACAATCAGCCCTCAAAGTGGGACGCCGTTTCCCAATGAGGCTCAAGCGGAAAATGCATCCCGGAATTTGCGCTCAAAGTGGGATGCGGTTTCCGGTTGAGGGCCTAAGGGGAAAATGCGTCCCAGAATCGACGCTTGAAATGGGATGCAGTTTCCCGATGAGGCACTCGACGGAAAATACATCCCAGAAATGGCCTTTGAGCTGGGATAAGATTTCCGCGGCATCTCGGATTCTCAAAAATGAGACACGCCGTTGGCGAAAATGAGACACGTGATATCGGGCATCGGATGTATCATTTGCAAAAATGAGTCCACTCCACTCGAATAAAGCGAGGTCCCTCATGTACGTTCCACACCCCCGTATCCGTAGGCTGTCGAAAATCCCGCTTGTTGGGACGGCGGCGCTTGCTGCGTTGATCGCCACGAGCGTCGCCTGCTTCACGGCCACGCCCCAGGTTGCCCAGGCGGCAGACGCGCCCGCAATCACCGATATGACCGAGCAGGATTATCAAGCCCTGGGTCTGGGCACGAGCGAGGACATTCCGACCGATACCGTTGGCCCCTATTCCACTGATACCCCCACGACGTTTGCCACGCGCAGCGAGGTCTATATGGCAGCTAACGGTAGCCATGGCAATCGCTACACTCTGCGCGACAAGCTCGAGAACGTCGAGCGCGGTGACATTGGCGGCGGCAGCAAACTCACCGATGGCTATGGAAGTGTGTGGGGCGCCGCAAAGTTCTGGCAAAACGTCAACAACTTCGATACGAACAGCGATCTCTACAAGCATAGCGACTACGGTGGCGGCACCTGGTCGTACCTAAGCAACAATGACCTCAACAGTACTCGCCAACGACAACAACGGTTTCTCGGGCATTCACGCCACGAGTGTTGAGTTCTGCAGCGACGCCAGCACGGGCAAAAAGAGCCGCGTTGCCGAGCTCCGTGCCTACGGCGACAGTTCCTTCACGATGATTGACGGCAAGTCATACGCCGGAAAGGTTGAGCTGGTCCTCTACTCGTTTAGCAACGGGCGTACGCGCACTCTCGACACACACCTGCCGGTGACGGTCAACACTAATATGATGTACGAAGGCCGTTTTAAGTACCTGGATGCCGGTTACCTGCAAGAGCACGACGCCGTCTTTGATGTCGAGGCGGGCGATGTCGATGGCGACGGCGTCGACGAGCTTTTTGTCTACGCGGGCTGCTATGTCGACGAGAACGGCGTGCGCAAGGCTGTAGTCGACATGTATGACTTGGAGGGCGGCAACTGGAAGCAAAGCGTCGTCAAGATCGATGCCGGTAACGCCGCGGACTACACCACGCACAACAAGGGCGGGAACGACTCCTGGACGCAGCTTCAGTCAGCTCCTGTCGTTTCGCTAGCGGCCGGCGACCTCGATCGCGATTTTTGCGATGACCTCGCCATCGTGGTCTCGGCACCCTACGGCAAGAAGAATATTGATAAGTCGACGCATTGCGAGCTGTTTTCGTGGGATGCATCCAAGGGTGCGCTCGTCCATGTCGATGCTCTGGGCGACGCGGGCGCAATCTCCCTCTCCGCGAACGGCAAGACCATGGTCGCTGCGAATGCGACGTTCGGCACGTTTGCCGCCTACGAAGAAGAAGGAAAGAAGACGGGTGAAACCGTCACGAGCCTTATTCTTGCGGGCTATGACTGGCAACGCAGCGCTTTTGATTACGGCGCTTCTGACGGCAGCAAGGGGCTGTACGGCGCGCTGTACCGCTACGCGTATTTTGACTCGGAGTCTGGCGAGTTCAAGCTTTCCGATTGTAAGGAATACAGAGACGGGCTCCTCGCCTCCTATGGGCTGATGCATGTGCCCAACAGCGCATGGAAGGATAGCGCTCAGGATAAGCGCTATCCGTGCACCTTGGCGCCTATTGCCCTTGCCACTGCCAACCTTGACGGCCTGTCCGAGCAGCCGGCGGTCGACGAGGTGCTCGTGGGCGGCGATGTGTTCCGCGACTTTGCCTGCAACACGGCACAGAGCGGGGCTCAGGGCTTGGGGTCCATGGTCGGAACCATGAGCATGAGCGGTCAGCAATACAACAGCAGCAACAAGCATGACCACAAGGGTATAGAGCAGGTGTGGATCAGCGACGTCAAGGCGGGCAGCGTCTCGGGTTCGGACCGCTATAACGAGAGCTTTATCGCCGTGGTGGGCAAGCACCGCGACGAGGACCTGCGCAAGAACGATGACTACTATTGGATGACCGCCTCGCATTTTTCGCTCGACGAGAACGGAAAGGTGCGCCGCGGCGAGGAGCAGGTGATTAGCGAGAGCAACCGTCGCGGCACTACCTACGGCACATTTATCTCGCTCGCGCTGCCCGATGTCGACAACGACAGCGTCAAGATCACGTACAAGGACCGCTACAAGGTCTATACCAACCCGCGCGTGCTTGCCGTGCTGCAGGATGCGCCCTATGTTGAGGATCTGGAGCAGGCATACGGCTATCTGGTGTTGGGCGGCACGTCATACGGAGAGGAAAAGGGCACGGGGACATCCCAGGGCTATACCATTGGCGCCGAGTTGGGCGTTGCCGTCGAGGTGCAGACCGGTCCGCCCCTGGTCGCGATGAATGCTTCAGTCGATTTTGCCGCCGAGGGATGCTATGACTACCGGAGCGAGCGCACGGTCAGCGCAAGCGTAAGCTATGAGTCGCATGCCGGCGAGGGTGACAAGGCCGTGCTCTACACGATTCCGATGGTCTATTACGAGTATGAGATCGAAAATGAGGAAACTGGTGGCAAGGGCGTGATGGCGACGCCCGTGTCGCTCGGCGCGCAGACCTCGGTCGTTAATGTCGAGGCCTATGACCGCATTGCCAAACAGCACAATATGACGCCGCTCAGCTACTTTTTGACCAACCGGTCGGGAGAACCCGGAACCTATCAAACGACGCTCAACGGCGAGACTCCCGTTGGGGATTCCTTTGGCCTGGGCAAGCCTGGCGTAACGCGCGCCTACACGCACGATGGGTTTAACGGCGCCGTCGCGCAGTCGGGGGCGAGCATTGAGCAGACCATCGAAGTCGAGGAGGGCAAGGAGCAGGAGCTCGAGCTCGGCTTGACGCTGAACGGCAGCGTTGTCATGGGCGCGAAGCTCGCAAAGCACGAGTTGTTTGGCGGCCTGTGCTTTGGTGCCAACGCCGGCTTTACTACGGGTAACTCCTCGAGTGAATCGACCGAATACGGCGGCACCGTCGACAACCTGCCCGAGGCCGCGCAGGGCAAGTACGGTTTTGTGTGGCGTCTGGGCGTCAACGCGGTGGATGTCGACAAGTTCGAGGCAGACTCGGGCGACAAGCTCGGCACCAAGGACACCGACCAGTTCTGGATCGTGGGCTATGACGTTAAGGACGTCGAGATGCCCGAAGCGCCGGCCGTGACGGGCTTTACGGCAAACGCCGTCGATTCGACCAGCGTTACGTTTAGCTGGGACGATGTGCTCGCAAACAAGAGTGGCTTTAGCTACGGCATGGGCATGCTGCAGAGCAATGCGGCGGATGCGGTCGTCAATAGCTGGAAGATTGCCGACAACACGCAGACCTCGCTCAAGTGGGATGGGCTGCAGCCCAATACGGAGTATCGATTCGCCATCGCCGCCGTTAAGAATGGATCCACGACCGAAACAGGTATTCGCTCGGCAATCATCACGGTCAAGACCATGCCCGATGGCATGACGATGACCGTGAGCGGACCTGCAGCGGATGCTGCGGAGGGGTCGGATCTTGGATACGACTCTTCGGTTGAGCGCACGGCGGGAAGCCACCTGACGCTCTCGGCGATTGGCTATGTGAAGCAACTCGGTGCCGACGATAGCGAAACAGGGCTGGCACCGACCTATATGTGGTACCGCAAGGGCCGCGGCGAGACAGAGTTTAAGCTCGTGGGTGCCGATGGCAACCTCGCGGCTGGAACGGCCTCAAAGCTCGAGATTGACCTGACCGCAGACGATGACGGTGCGCAGTATTACTGCCACGTGGGATACAACGACGTGGGCCTCGACACCGGCACGACGCTCGTGAATATCGAGGCCGAGGAGACGGCGCTCACAACGGTGAACGCCACCCCGATCCGCACGCGCCGCCTGTTCTCACAGGCAAGTGCGGGCGCCAAGAAGTTCCTGGACCATACGCTGGTAAACACCGCCGGCCCAACCGATTCCGAAGGCTCAAAGGACCCCGAGACTCCTGAGACCCCGACGAACCCGGACAAGCCCAAGTCCGACAACGGAGCTAAGACCGACACCAAGGTCAAGACTACGACCACAGCGAAGAACCTCGCAAACACCGGCGACCAAACATTCGCCCTAGTCGCCACCGCAGCAGCAGCGGGAGCAACGCTCGTAGTGATAGCCCTCATCATGCTGATCAAGCGCCGCAAGACCCACTAGTAGCCAGTCGAACATATCGACAACCCAAAAACCCGGGTAGCCAAAAACAGGCCACCCGGGTTTTCTGTTGAGTGGAGACTCCGCAAGCGGAAACTGCATCCCACAATTAGCGCCCAGACCGGGACGCACTTTCCCAACGAGCCTCAACCGGAAAATACATCCCGGAATCCAGCTGAATAGTGGGACACACTTTCCCAATCAGGTCCCAAGCGGAAACTGCATCCCGTTCCGGACGTGAATTCTGGGACACGGTTTCCGGATGCAAAAAAGCCACATGACGTGGCCTTCAACTTATATATGTTGCGGATACCCCTATGACAAGCCGCGCTCCAACAACAGGGCGTCTGTCCGGGCGGAGGCATATAAGGTTCATCGCGAGTTCCGCACGCAAAGGAGGCCACTTAATGTGGCCTCCGTCTTGCGCAGGACTGTCCGAGCAGGGAACCTTATATGCCTCCGCCCGGACAGACGTTTCAGTTATGAACTCGCAGCTAGTCGCTACTTGATCTTGGTCGTACCCGGCGCCAGGTTGGGGTCGGTCTCGTTGGCCTCGGTCTGGAAGTGCTCCGTATAGACGTTCTTGCCGTCGCGGAACATCTCGTAGTACTGCATCTTGGCGTAATTTTCGCGCGCCTTGGTGGCGGCAGCGGCAGCGGCGTCGTCACCGGTGACGTTGGAGGAGAGCGCCCAACGCAGGCTGGCGTCCTCGTAGCCCACGGAGTTGATAGCGGGCAGCGACTCGCGCAGCGTCACGTGCGCTTTCTGGTAGTCGGTCAGCGGCGCGCCGATTAGCTGCATGAGCTGGGTGGACAGGTAGTTGGTGGACAGGTCGTCGACCTCGCTCGTCTGGTCGCAGCCGGCAACGTCGTAGTTGGCCCAGATGATGTAGTCGGTCTGCCACAGACGTTCCTGGTGCGTGGCGTCGTCCTCGCCGGTAAACCACTTATCGTTGAACTTGGACGGGAAGAACGGCTGGTGGTCGCCCCAGAACACCACGACCACCTTACGGTCGAGCTTGCTCAGGGCGTTGAGGAAGTAGCGAAGCGCCTGGTCGGACTGCTCGATGCACGAGACATATTCGTCGACATCGGAGAGCGTGCCGTCCTCGACGGTCTTAGCGTCCAGGTCGGTCGTGTCGATATTCAGGTGCATCTGCTTGTCGACCGGCAGCAGACCCGTGTCGTAGCCCGAGTGGTTCTGCATGGTCACGTCGAAGATAAACTGCGGATCGGCGTTCTGGTCGAGCAGCTCAAGAATCTTGTCGTAGGTAGCCTGGTCGGTCACCATGCCGCGCAGGGTGTCGGCTCCCTGGAAATCGTTGATGGACAGGAACTGGTCAAAGCCAAAGTCCTTGTAGACGTTCTCGCGGTTCCAGTTGGTCGCGTGGTTGGGGTGCATGGCCGTGGTGGAATAGCCGAGCGATTTGAACTGCTCTGCCAAGTTCCCGGTCGTTTCCATGTTGTAGATGGTGTAGGGGTACACGCCCGATCCCAGGTTGGCCATGGAGTTGCCGGTCATAAACTCAAACTCGGTATTGGCGGTACCGCCGCCGTAGGCACTCACGTAGAGCTTGCCGCGGCTGAGGCAGTTGGACAGGCTCTTAAAGTACTGCGGGCCCTCGTAGCCGGCGCGCATGTTCTGGTAGATCGACAGATCCGAGAAGGTCTCGTTCATGATGGCGATGACCGTGGGTTTCTCGCTGTCGAACTGCTCCTTTGCGGCGGCGCGCTCGTCGCTCTTGGCCGCGTCGGACTTGTCGTAGGCCTTGGCGTACTTTTTGAGCGTGGCCTTGGCATCGTCAACGGAGTAGTCGGCGGGTTTGGGCGGCTTGATGGACTGCGCTGCACTAATAAAGGCAGGCAGGTAGCCCTCGCGCCAGTAGCTCTCGAGCGGGCGCCAGGTGTAGACAGTGATGCCGAGGGTGTTGTAGTAGTCGATAAGCGTGACGTGCGCGGTCACGCCGCCCAAGCACAGCACGGCGACAAGCAGGTTGGTGAGCAGCATGCGCTTGGCATTGACAGCGCCCTTCTGACGGTGCGGTGCCACCAGACCGGCGTACTCGCACAGCAGCATGGCGATGGCGGTAAAGCCCATGGACAGCACGCAGAACAGCGAGATGGAGAAGGTGTAGCCGGTGCCGGCGACCGCGGCGGCGGTGGAGATGGCCGAAAGGTCGCCCGGCTGGATGGGCATGGATTTAAACGTGATGACGAAGAACTCGGCAATGCCTAGGACAAAGAGGGCAAAGGCCAGGACCGCGGGAGCTGCGCCGTGGCGCTGGAACAGGAAGAACAGACCGACCATGAGCGTGGTGATGATGGCCCACTCGAGCAGGATGCACAGGGGGTAGACCCAGGTAAAGTCGTGGTTGGACGAGACCTCCATGCCCAGCAGCGCAAAGACGCCGGCGAGCAGCAGGCACAGGACGGCGGCGACGAGCGGTTTGCCCACAAAGGCGCCGCGCAAACGAGCGAGCTTGCCGGTGGGGGCGGGCGCATCGGCCGAGGCGAACGCAAAGACGCGCGGGGCGATGCGGTCGCGGGCGATACTGGCCCAGGCGCAGCCGGTGAGGATGGCATTGGTCAGGATGAGCATCACGAAGGCGAGCGGCTCGTTTTGGGCGACGAGACCAATAGCGCCCCAAATGGTCAAAAAGAGCTGGAACAGGCCGAAGGCGACGCTCCACCCAAGAGCGCTTTTGGCAACGGTGCCCGACTGAGCGCGAATGGCCTTGGCCTCGCGCAAAACAAGGTAGACGGTCGCCGCAAGACCGACGAGCGAGATGGCGGCAGCGAACATGCTGAGACTCCTCACAAACTAAAACCTACGAAAGCGGGGGTTTACCCGATTGTTACCAAGATATGCGCCGCAATTGGTGTCTGCGCACAACAACCAGCCATATTAACGCGCACGTGTGGCGGTGTGGCGCAATGTAGTGGCGACCTGCGCGATAATGGACGGGAATTACACGGAAACGTAAAGGCTTCTTAAAGAATTAGCGAGGATGAGGCGATGAACGAGCAGGTTTGCACCAAGGCTGTGGATACGAACGGTTATCCGGTCGAGACGACGGGCAATGCGGTGCTGGACACGTTGGAGCACCGTTCCTCCACGCGTGTCTTTGCGCGTGATGACGACGACCGCCCCGTGGCGGTGACCGACGAGCAGCGGGCGGCGATTCTGCATGCGGCGAGCCGTGCGCCGTCGGCAGGCGCCATGATGATGTATTCCATCGTAAGCATTCGCGAGCAGGCTACGCTGGACCGCCTCGCCGACCTGTGCGATCACCAGCCCATGATCGCCAAGGCGCCCTGGGCACTAATATTTGTGGTCGATTATGCCAAGTGGATCGATCTGTTTGAGCACGTGGGCTGCTTTGAGCCCGAGTTTGTCGAGCGCACGGGCAAGGCGCCCCGCCGTGCACCGGGTTTGGGTGACTTTGCCATCGCGGCCCAGGACGCCGTGATCGCTGCGCAAAACGCCGTGGTTGCCGCCGAGGCCCTGGGGCTGGGGAGCTGCTACATCGGCGATATCGTCGAGAATGCCGAGGAAGTTGCCGAGCTGCTGGACTTGCCGCCCTATACCATGCCGCTGTCGATGCTCATCATCGGCACGCCCCGTAAGGAGCGTCCGGCCATTGCGCATCCCGTGGTGAACCTGGTGCACGAGGAGCGCTACTGCCGCGCCGATGCCGCGACCATGGACGCGCAGGTGGCCGAGATGGACGCGATGTTCCGTCCGCATGCCCGCGAGGTGGGGGAGCGCGTCGTGGACATCTATACCCGTAAGCACACGAGTCCCTTTATGGCCGAGATGAGCCGCTCCATGGAGTGGTGGTTCAAAAATTGGCTTGGAAAATGACGAATGTGACAAAGGGAAAGTCCCTTTGTCACATTCCATATCGCCGAGGTGGCTTAAAGGCTGTATAAATGTTTATCTAGCTGGGAAAACAGTGCCATTCAAACATGGGCCGATTACCTATAATTCCTTCGAACATTAAAGTTGGGAGGAAACCGGCTTATGGAACAAAAGGCCAAGGAGGCAGCTTCGCACGCTGCGATTCCCGTGAGCATCTCGGCGATGCTCGTCACGCTGGGCGTGGTGTACGGCGATATCGGCACCAGCCCTATGTATGTAACCAAGGCGCTCGTTGCCGGCAACGGCGGCATCGGAAGCGTCACGGAGGAGTTCGTGCTCGGCGCGCTCTCCCTTGTCGTGTGGACGGTCACGCTGCTGACCACCATCAAGTATGTGCTCATCTCGCTGCGCGCCGATAACCATGGTGAGGGCGGCATCTTTGCCCTGTACAGCCTGGTCAAGCGCTGCGGCAAGTGGCTCATCATCCCCGCCATGCTGGGTGGCGCCGCGCTGCTCGCCGACGGCATCCTGACACCTGCCGTTACCGTTACCACGGCCATCGAGGGCCTGCGCACCATCCCGGCGGTCCATGCCGTGCTGGGCGATGACCAGGGTCGCGTCGTCGCCATTACGCTCGCCATCATCATCGTGCTCTTCTTGGTACAGCGCATCGGTACGGCCAAGATCGGTCACGCCTTTGGCCCCATCATGACGCTGTGGTTCCTGTTCCTGGGCGGCACGGGTCTGTTCTTTGTTTTCCAGCACCCCGCCGTGCTGCTGTGCCTCAACCCGGTGCGCGGCATCGCCTTTTTGCTGAGCCCCAACAACCACGCGGGCATCATGATTCTGGGCAGTTGCTTCCTCGCCACCACCGGTGCCGAGGCGCTCTACTCCGACATGGGCCACGTCGGCCGCGGCAACATCTACGCTACCTGGCCGTTCGTTAAGTGCTGCCTGCTGCTTTCCTATATGGGCCAGGGCGCTT
>CABSNA010000023.1 GCA_902478865.1 uncultured Collinsella sp. | reverse complement strand
TGGCGCCCATCCATCATCATTTCGAAAAGAAGGGCTGGGCCGAGACCAAGGTCGTCATCCGTTTTTGGATTATCGCTGCGGCCTTTGGTGCCGTTGGCCTTGCTTTGTTCTTCCAGTTGGGATAGTGGTCTTTCATGTCTCTTGCTGATGTCTTTAGCCTGCTCGTTTTGGGTCAGGGCAAATCCGGTCTCGATGTCGCCCGCTGGGCGCTGGCACATCCCGAGCGCGTAAGTGCCGTTACCGTGTATGGCGGTGGCACCTCTGAGCCCAATGACGCCACGCGTGCGCTCGAGGCTGCTGGTGCGTCGTTTGTCTATGGGACCGAACAGGTCGAGGGCGCCTATGACGTATGCGTGACGTGCCCGGGTATCTCGGAGTTCTCGGGCTTCTTTAAGGCTGGGCGCGAGCATGCCGCCCAGATTATGGGTGAGCCCGAGTTTGCCTATCGCCTGTCGCCCGATAACTGGATTGCCATCACGGGCACCAACGGCAAGACGACCACCACGTCGCTGACTGATTATCTGCTTAAGGCTGCCGGCGAGGCCAGCGTTGCTGTCGGCAACATCGGCGAGCCGCTGGTCAACGAGATTGACGGCCGAGCCCACAACGAGTGGTTTGTGGCTGAGCTCTCGAGCTATCAGATTGCTACGACAACCGAGCTCCACCCCCGCGTGGCGGTGCTGCTCAACATCACTCCCGACCACTTGGGCTGGCATAAGAGCCATAAGAACTATGCGCTTGCCAAGATCAAACTGTTTGACAATATGGTCGATGACGATCTGGCGGTTGTCGACGTCGAAGACGCCGGCATTCACGAGTTCGATGAGTACATCTACACGCCGGGTCGTCGCATCTGCAAGGTTGCCTTTGACGAGCCTGAGGGCGAGGATGCCGCCTTTGTGCGCGATGGCAAGATGATCGTGCGTCTGAAGGGTGTCGAGACCCCGCTCATCGCTACATCCGAGCTCAAGATCTCGGGCCATCACAATGTTATCAATGCCCTGTGCGCTGCCACGGCTGCCTTGGCGGTCGGTGCCGATGTCGATGGTGTCTGCCGCGGTCTTGCCTCGTTCCAGCCGCTCGAGCACCGCGTGGAGCCGTGTGGCGAGATTGACGGCGTGCGCTACGTCAACGATTCCAAGGCGACTAACACCGATGCGGTCGAGAAGGCGCTGACGGCATTTCCCGATGACGATGTGATCTTGCTGCTCGGCGGCCACGATAAGGGCACGCCGCTCACGGACTTCGCGCGCGTCGTTATGGACAACGTGCGCTCGGTCGTCTGCTTTGGCGATGCGCGCGAGCGCTTCACCGCCGCTATGGACGAGGCTGATGTCGATGGCGATGTGGATATCGCCCAGGCGGATGACCTGCGCGACGCCGTGGACGTTGCCCGTTCGCTTTCGAGCCGTGGTGACGTGATCTTACTTTCTCCTGCCTGCTCTTCGTTCGATGAGTTCTCGGGCTATGAGGAGCGCGGCCGCGTGTTTAAGGACTACGTGGCCCAGCTTGCCGCTGCAGCGAAATCACAAATGGAATAGGGGTTGCGGTGAGAGAGGAGAGCCCCCGACAAGGTATGAGGAGGCCCGACTCGGACCGTGCTTCCTCACGTCGTATCACACCGCGTTCCAGCCGCGGCGGGCAGTCGTTTAGCGAACGCTATATTGCCGGCGTTCCCGCCCGTATCATGCGCCCCCGTTTGATATTCATGGCCTGCTTGTTTACCTTGGTATGCTTTGGCCTGCTGATGGTGTACTCGGCGTCTTCGGTCGAGGCGCTGCACGAGAATGGCTCGGCGACGTTTTTTCTGGGTCGACAGGCCGCGTTTGCCGTGGTCGGTGTTCTGGCGCTGATTGCCATCGTGCGCGTTTTGCCGGACAGCTGGTTTGGGGAGGATGTGCTCAGGATCTTCCTCATAGGCATGATAGGGCTACTGTTTCTGGTGTTCTTGGTGGGCAGCGGCAGCCGTGGCGCCACGCGCTGGCTTAACATCGCCGGTATTCAGTTCCAGCCTTCCGAGTTTTTAAAGCCATTTGCCATTGCGTATTCGGCCATCATGCTTGATCGCTTCTTTTCGCCCGGTGGCAACATCAACGAATTCCTTCGCAAGATGGGCATCTACTTGGGCATTTCGCTCTTTCTGATCTTTATCCAGCCCGATTTCGGTACTGTCCTGATCATCCTGTTGACCCTCATGTGCATGGCGTTGTTTGCGGGTCTCGACCCCAGATTTATCATCGGCGTGCTAATCTTCGGCATTCTCGTGATCGTGATTGCGCTTGTCGCAGAGCCGTACCGTATGGTGCGTATTCAGGTTGCCTTGAACCCTTGGGCCGACGAGTATGGTGACGGCTATCAGGCCACGCTTGCCATTATGGCCTTTGCCTCGGGCGGTCTGTTCGGCCGTGGCATCGGCAACTCAACCATGAAGTACTCGTATCTGCCCGAGGCGCACAATGACTACATCCTGGCCATCATTGGCGAGGAAGTCGGTTTTGTCGGAACCGTGCTGTTCTTCTTGGTGTTTGCGATGCTGATCTACTCGGCGTTTCGCATTGCCGAGCAGGCGACCGATCGCCGGGGCGCGCTTATGGCGTCTGGCTCCGCGGTCATTCTCGCAGTGCAGTTTTTGATTAACGCGCTGGGCATCCTCAACGTGTTTCCCATGACGGGCAAACCGTTGCCGTTTATTAGCTACGGCGGTTCGTCGATTATTGTGTCGCTTATGCTTGCCGGGTTGATTCTGCGCGTTTCGTACGAGAGCGCCCGCCGCGATGAGTATGACCGCCGCCGTGAGAGCTTTGCCGTTATGGACGAGAGCACCGCCGGCGTGGCCCATGTGCGCGGTGAACGACCTTCGCGTAGCGGCTTTACCGTTCTGGATGGTTCTGCATCCGAGCCGGCAGCCCGTCCACGCCCGCGAACGGCTCCGCAAGGTTGTCCGCAGCGCCCCAGCCCTCGCAACGCGGGCGGCGGATATAATCGAATCGATTTGAACTCGGACCCGTCGGCACGTTTGCGCACCGACGACCAGGGACCGCGTGTACGAAGGGACTACCATGACCGATAAAATGACCGTTGCTATTGCAGCCGGCGGCACGGCAGGACACATCAACCCCGCGCTCGCCTTGGCCGAAGAGCTGCGTGACCGTGGCCACCGCGTTGTGTTCGTGGGCCAGTCGCGCAAGCTCGAGGGTCGTCTGGTCCCCGAGGCTGGGTTTGATTTTGTGCCCATTACGGTCACGGGCTTCGACCGCTCCCGCCCTTGGACGGCGCTGACCTCGCTGTGGCGTGTCAACAAGGCCAAGCGTGCGATCGCCAGTCATTTCTCAAAGGTCGGCAAGCCCGATGCCGCCATTGGTTTTGGTGCCTATGTCGAGGTTCCGCTGCTGGGGTGGTGCAAGGGCGCGGGCGTTCCGTATCTGCTGCATGAGCAGAACTCTGTTCCGGGCCTGGCCAACAAGATGATGAACTCCCACGCCGCCCGCGTGTGCATCTCGGTGCCGGCAGCGCGTTCGGTCTTTGAGCGCGAAGGTGACCCTGATCACGTGCTCATGACCGGCAACCCCGTACGTCGCTCGGTAATCGAGGGCGATCGCGCTCGCGGCCGCAAGGCACTTGGCGTTCCCGAGGACGCTACGCTGCTACTCGTCTTTGGCGGTTCACTTGGCGCCCAGCACCTCAACGAGCGCGTGGTTTCGCTCAAAAACGAGCTGCTTTCGCGCAAGAACCTCTATGTGTTGCATTCGACGGGTGCCGACGGCTTTGAGGAGACCGAGCGCGCTTTGGCGCTGACGCCCGAGGAGGCGAAGCGTTACCGCGTCCAGTCTTACATCGACAACATGGGCGATATGCTGGCTGCTGCCGATTTGGTGCTCTCGCGTTCGGGCGCATCGAGCGTGGCCGAGATCGCTGCGCTCGCCGTGCCTTCGGTGCTCGTGCCGTATCCGCATGCGACGGCCGACCACCAAACCACCAATGCCCGTTATCTGGTCGACGCTGGGGCCGGCGTGCTCTGCGCCGATGCCGATATCGACGGTTCTGCCTTTGCCGATGAACTGCTGCACCTGGTCGATGACGCGGCGGCGCGCGACGCCATGCGTCAGGCGGCGCGTGGTCTGGCCCAGGATAGGGCCGCCGCTCTTCTGGCGGATGCGGTAGAGGGTTTGCGTTAGTTAGACGGGATATCGTCGGTCGCCCTCGCGCTGATGCGGTAGGTGCGGTACAGTTAACGGGTTACAGGCAGTGTTTACGCAAGGAGTACACGAGCACATGGCTGATTCCCAGACTGCAACCTCCGCGCCCGAGTTTAAGAGCGCCCACTTTATCGGTATCGGCGGCGCCGGCATGAGCGGCATCGCCCTCGTTCTGCACGAGCGCGGTTATGCCGTTACCGGCTCCGACCTTAAGACGTCACGTTATATCCGCCAGCTTACCCGCGCTGGTGTGAAGGTGCATGTGGGCCATGAGGCCGCCACGATCGACGAGGTCAAGCCCGACGTGGTTGTTGTCTCCACCGCTATTCCGGAGTCCAACCCTGAACTCGTGCGCGCTCGCGAGCTTGGTATTCCCGTGTGGCCCCGTGCTAAGATGCTCTCTGCTTTGGGCCACGGCTACACCACCGTCGCTGTTGCCGGCACGCATGGCAAGACCACCACGTCTTCGATGTGCGCCACCATGCTCGACCGCATGGGTCTGGATCCGAGCTTCTTGATCGGTGGCATCGTCGAGGGCTATGACACGAACGGCAAGAACGGCTCGGGCGACTACTTTGTTGCCGAGGCCGACGAGTCCGACAGCTCCTTCCTGTTCCTGAACCCCAACGTGGTCATTGTGACCAACGTCGAGGCCGACCACCTCGATCACTACTCGGGTATCGAGGAGATCGAGGCAACTTTCGCCAAATTCATGAGCCTGGTGGGCGAGGGCGGCACCGTCATCGTCTGCGGTGAGGACTCGCATCTGGTCGAGCTCGCCAAGTCGACGGGCCGTCACGTGCTTTCCTACGGCTTTGCCGAGAGCAACGACATCGTCTGCATGCACCCGGATGTCAAGGGCATCCAGAGCGACTTTATCGTTCGCTTTGAGGACGGCACTGAGCACGCTGTGGAGATCAAGAGCAATCCCGGTCGCCACAACATGCTCAACGCCACGGCGGTGCTCACCGTCGCCCATGTCCTGGGCCTTGACATCGACGCCGCCGCCAAGGCGCTCTCGAGCTTTGAGGGCGTCCGCCGTCGCTTTACCCACGTGGGCGATATCGATGGCATCACCGTGGTCGATGATTACGGCCATCACCCCACCGAGATCAAGGCGACGCTTGCTGCCGCTTCGTCGCTGGGCTATAAGCATGTCGACGTCGTGTTCCAGCCGCACCGTTATTCGCGTCTGCAGGCCCTGTGCGACGACTTTGCCGATGCATTTGCCAATGCCGATAAACTGCTGCTGATTGATGTGTTCTCGGCTGGCGAGATGCCCATTCCGGGTGTTACCTCTAAGATGCTCGCCGATACCGTGCGCGCCAAGCATCCTGGCAAGGAGGTCGTGTACTGCTCCAGCCGTCTTGAGCTCAATCAGGAGCTCGAGCAGATGGTGGGCGAGGGCGACCTGCTGCTCACTATGGGTGCTGGTGACGTTACGACCGTCGGTCCCGAGTTCATTGAGTATCTGACTGCCAAGAAAGACGCTTAAGTCTAATGGGTCTGTTTAACGCCGTCATGGCGCTCTCGGGCATGATCGACACGGATGTGATCGAGGACGAGCGCCTTGCGCGTCATACGAGCTATCGTATCGGCGGCAAGGCCGACCTCTTTGTGACGTGCCATAGCTATCATGCCCTTCGCCGCGCCGTGGCGGTGCTCGATCGTGAGCAGGTGCCGTGGGTCATCATCGGCAAGGGCTCCAATCTGCTGGTTGCCGATGGCGGTTATCGCGGCGCCGTCATTTCGCTCGGACGTGAGTTTCAGCGCACGGTTGTTGCCGATGACGGTTGTACGCTGACGGTCGGTGCGGGCGTGATGTTTGCGCGCCTGGTCAACGATGCCCTGTCGCGTAGCCTCTCGGGCCTTGAGTTTGCCGTTGGCATCCCTGGCTCGGTTGGCGGTGCGATATCTATGAATGCCGGCACACGGACCGAGTGGATTGGCTCGCTGGTTGAGGATGTCGTAACGTTTGACCCGGCATCCGGTATCAAGCATTATGCGGGGTCCGAGATCACTTGGGGCTACCGCGAATGTAGCCTTCCCCGCAATGAGATTATCCTCGAGTGCGTGCTCAAGCTTAAACCGGCGCCCAAGGCCGACATTCGCGAGCGCATGGAGCGGTACCTGACGAGGCGCAAGCGTACGCAGCCCATGGGTCGCGCATCCTGCGGGTCGGTCTTTCGCAACCCGCCCGATGCGAGTGTGGGCAAGCTTATCGAGGATTGTGGATTAAAGGGTTTTTCGATTGGCGGCGCGGAAGTTTCGCCCGTTCACGCTAATTTTATCGTTAATAACGGAACTGCCTCGGCCGATGACGTTGCCGCGGTTATCAGACATGTGCACGGAAAGGTGAGGGAGGCGTATGGCATCGAGCTCAGACCGGAAGTTAAATTCCTCGGCTTCTAGAGCATCGAAACCCACCTTCCGCCGCGCCGGAGGGCGTTCCGGCGCGCCTGCCAAATCTCAACGCAATACCGTCGCGCATTCTAAGTCTGTCGGGCATGCTCGACAGACCAGTCGTCCGGTCGTCGGCTCGCAGCTCGGTAATCGTCCGGCCGCAAAAAAGTCCTCGCGTCCCTCGGTGACTTCAAAGCCTGTTATGGGCGCCAAACCTGCCCGTCCCATGGCAACTCCTAAGCCCTCGACGGGAACTAAAGCGCCGCGTCCAGGTCGCACGCTGGGCGCATCGAAACCGCGCTCGCTGACATCGGTGCCGGCTACCGCCAAGAAGCCTTCGGGTAAAAAAAGCGTCAACCCGTTGTCTTCACTTGGGGCGATGGTAAATAAAACATCAGACGCCGCTTCTGTCGTTACAGGCAAAGGCAAAATCGTTGGCGGCGTTCTGGCCGTCTTGGCCGTGCTCGTCGTCGTTGCCATCGTGGTGATTAACTCTGGATTGTTTACCGCCACTGATATTCAGATTCAAGGCAGCGAGCATGTGACGAAGCACGATGCTATCCAGCTGATCGATTTGCCCGAGGGAACGTCGCTTTTTAACGTCGATCCCGACCAGATTACCGAGGACCTCAAGCAGAACCCGTGGGTCTCGGGCGTAGATGTCCAGCGTCAGTTCCCGCATACGCTCATCATTACGCCGATGGAGCGCAAGGTCATCGCAATTGCCTATATCAGCTCCGATGACCTTGCCTGGGCCATCGGGGATGATGACACCTGGATCGCCCCGCTGTCGACGTCGGTCGAAGTGGATGACCAGGGCAACGTCATCACGACGGGGCAGGGCTCAAATACCCTGACCGGCATTGATGCCGCGCTGGCGCTCGCTAAGCACTATGGCGCGGTGTTGTTGACTGATGTCTCGGCGGATGTCGCTCCGGTTTCCGGCCAGGCGGTGAGCTCCAAGGCCGTTAAGGCTGGCTTGGATTATGTGCGTGGTTTTTCGAGCGAGTTCTTGGGACAAGTCAAGGATATTTCCACGCCTTCGGTCGAAGCCATCTCGGCAAACCTCAATAACGGCATTGAGGTGTCGCTGGGCGATTCGGACGATATCGTCAAGAAGGAACGCGTAGTCACCAAGTTGCTTTCGCAGGTAGAGGGCGTAACGTATATCAATGTGCGCTCTCCGGGTAACTATACATTTAGGAACGCTCCGACCTCGTAGCGCTGGTTGATGCTTTGTTGAGGGGCCATACCACGCCGTTTATCTGGTTTGTTTGGTTTTCACGGTCAATTATTTGACTGATACGTTCATAATGTGCAAACATAATACGGTTTACCTTTGCATTTACTTTCAACCTGAAGGTTAATGTGCGCAGGGGTCGACCCATGCTATGGCTATAACCTTTGTTCGGAGGACCGACATGCACGAGACAGAGATCAACAACTACCTTGCCGTCATTAAGGTGGTCGGCGTCGGCGGCGGCGGTACCAACGCGGTCAATCGAATGATCGAAGAGGGCATCCGCGGCGTCGAGTTTGTTGCCATCAACACCGATGCTCAGGCTCTCGCGATCTCTGATGCCGATATCAAGGTGCACATCGGCACCGACCTTACCCGCGGCCTGGGCGCCGGCGCCAACCCCGAGGTTGGCCGCAAGGCTGCCGATGAGTCCCGCGACGACATTGCCGAGGCGCTCGCTGGCGCCGACATGGTGTTCATCACCTGCGGCGAGGGCGGTGGCACCGGTACCGGCGCTGCTCCCATCGTTGCCGATATCGCGATGAACGAGGTCGGTGCGCTGACCGTCGCCGTCGTGACCAAGCCCTTCACCTTCGAGGGCCGCAAGCGCAAGAAGAGCGCCGAGGAGGGCATTAAGACCCTCTCCGATTGCGTCGACACCATGATCGTCATCCCTAACGATAAGCTGCTCGACATCGCCGAGAAGAAGACCACCATGCTCGAGGCCTTCGCGATTGCCGATGGCGTCCTTTCCCAGGGCACCCAGGGCATCACCGACCTCATCACCGTCCCCGGTATCATCAACCTGGACTTCGCCGATGTTAAGACCATCATGAAGCAGGCCGGTACCGCCATGATGGGTATCGGTACCTCTTCTGGGGACACCCGTGCCGTCGACGCTGCCCAGCAGGCCATCTCCAGCCCGCTGCTCGAGAGCTCCATCGATGGCGCCACGCGCGTACTGCTCTCCATCGCCGGTTCCAAGGACCTGGGCATCCAGGAGATCAGCGACGCCGCCGACGTTGTCGCCAACGCCGTCGACCCCGAGGCCAACATCATCTTCGGTACCGTTGTCGACGAGTCCCTGGGCGATCAAGTGCGTATCACCGTCATCGCTACGGGCTTCTCCGACTCCAACGTCAACCGTCAGGACGAGCTCTTTGCCGCTCAGCAGTCTCAGAGCAAGGCCGCTGCCTCCGCTGAGCCGCAGCGCACCGCTCCGGCCACCAGCCCGGCTCAGGCCGCTCCGACCCGCAACGTCGGTGGCACCGAGCTTCCTAACTTCGGCAACGATCAGTTCGAGCTTCCCGATTTCCTGAAGCGCGGTAGCTTCTAAGTCGTTCTTTGCATTGTTGTGCACAGGGGCGTGTCCGTATGGACGCGCCCTTTTTATTTCGACTTTGTAAACTAGAACCTCCAATCTCCTTACGTTCCCTTTACGATTGCCTCCAGCGCAGCAGGTATCCTTTTAGAGAAGTATGACAGCCGTATAAACGCGGGCTGTAGCGGCGATGCCGCGGTACTTGTGTTATTAGGAGGCTTTAGTATGGCAGCACGTGCGGACAAAGTTTCGCGTGTCGACCATGATGGAGTTACGTTGGTGGAGGGCGCGACATCCGATGTTCGCTTTGCCTTCACCGAGCGCGCCGGTGGCGTTTCCGAAGATGCGTACTCCTCACTCAACTTGGGCTCGCATGTTGGCGATGACCCCTTTGCTGTTCAAGAAAATCGTCGTCGCGCGCTCGAGGCTATGGGTGCCGCCGAGTGCGAGCACAACCTGCTCATTCCCAATCAGGTCCATGGTGACCATATCGTTGCGGTGGCCTCGAACGGCGCCGATGACCTTGAGGACGTCCGCGAGCAGATTGCCGAGGGCTGCGATGCCATCGTCTGTACGGCGCGTAACGTGCCCGTGCTGCTCTGCTTTGCCGACTGCGTTCCCGTGGTGCTGGTGGCCCCTGGCGGATTTGCCGTGGTGCACTCCGGTTGGAAGGGCACGATTGCACGTATTTCTGCCAAGGCGTGCCAGGCGCTTTGCGATGCTGCCGGCTGCGATGCGAGCGACGTTTCCGCCTATATCGGCCCCCATATCTTGGATGACGAATATGAGGTATCCCAGGAACTCATGGATCGCTTTGCCGCCGAGTTCTCGTGCATCGATGCGAGTACCTCTCGCATGCTCGATCTTTCCGCTGCCATTCGCGAGGCGCTGGTAGATGTCGGTGTCGACACGGATAATATCGTGGATACCCAGCTTTCGACCGTGCGTCAGAACGACCGCTTTTATTCCTACCGTAACGAGGACGGCACTTGTGGGCGCCATGCTGCGATCGGCGTGATGCTATGAGAAAGATCGTATCGGTCCTGAGCGCCGCTGTGCTTACGCTTACGCTGTGCGCCTGTTCTTCGGGATCTTCTACCTCTTCCATTACCGTCGCCGGCTCCACGACCTGCCTTCCTATCGCCGAGATTGCGGCCGAGGGCTTTAAGGAGGAGACCGGCATCGACGTGCTCGTTTCCGGTTTGGGTTCTTCCGCTGGCATCGAGGCCGTCAGCGCCGGCACGGCCGATATCGCCAGCTCCTCCCGTGGACTCAATGCCGACGAACAGGATCTGAGCCTGACTCCCATCGTCATTGCCCACGACGGTATCGCGGTCATCGTGAACGACGATAACCCCGTCGATAACCTCTCGACCGAGCAGCTCCGCGATATCTACGCCGGCAAGATCACCAACTGGAAAGAAGTCGGTGGCGAGGACCTGAGGATTCAGGTCATCAACCGAGATGAGGCGTCCGGCACGCGTGAGGCCTTTCGCACCATCGTGATGGACGGCACCCCGTTCGATCGCCGCTCGGCCGTTCTTTCGGGCACGGGCCAGGTGCGCGACGTGGTATCTCGTTCGCGTGGGGCCATCGGCTACATTTCGCTGGGCTTCGTCGATAGCCTCAACGCCAAGACCTCGGTCAAGGCCGTCTCGGTCAATCATGTTGAGGCGTCCGAGAAGACGGTCGCGAACGGCGGCTATCCTATCTCGCGCGACCTTTACTTCTTTGTGAAGGGTGTGCCCTCGCAGCGGGCGCAGGATTACATCGACTACGTGACGTCCGAAAAGATGGACAAGCAGATTCGCGAGGCGGGCTTTATTCCCGTCACCAACGACGAGAAGGGGAGTGAGTAGCATGGAAGCACAGGAAAACTCCCAGACTGAGCAGAATGCTCAGGCGCCCAAGAAGCGCGAGCTGGCGCTCGTATCGCGCAGTACCTATATCAAGGAGAAGGCGCTGAAGTGGATCTTCTTTGCCTGCGCGTTCTTGGCGGTCGTTACCGTCATCTTGATTTTTGTCTTTACCACGTACTCGGCGCTGCCCGTCTTTACCGACATCGGTCTGGCGGATTTCTTTAGCTTTACGTGGGCGCCCTCTGAGGGCCACTACGGCATCTTGTCGCTGCTTGCCGGCTCGGGTCTGGTGACCGTCGGTGCGCTCGCCATGGGCGTGCCGCTGGGCGTGGGTACGGCCGTTTACCTGGTCGAGATTGCCAGCAAGCGCGTGCGCAAGCTCATCAGCCCTGCCGTCGACCTGCTGGCCGGCATCCCTTCTATCATCTACGGCTTCTTTGGCATGATCATCATCCGCCCGTTTATCGCACAACTGACCGGCGGCCTTGGTTTTGGTGCGCTGACGGCGTGGTTTGTGCTCGCCATCATGATCGTCCCTACCATCACCACGCTCACCATCGATGCTCTCAATTCCATTCCCATGGGCATTCGCGAGGCATCGTATGCCATGGGTGCTACTAAGTGGCAGACCATCTATAAGGTCGTGCTACCTGCCGCGAAGCTGGGTATTGTTGATGCTATCGTGCTGGGTATGGGCCGTGCCATCGGCGAGACCATGGCCGTGCTCATGGTCGTAGGTAACGCCCCGGTTATTCCCGACAGCATTGCGAGCCCCATCTCGACGCTCACGAGCCAGATTGCGCTCGACATGAGCTATTCCTCGGGTCTGCACCGCTCGGCGCTGTTCGGTATGGGCGTGGTCCTGTCTCTTATACACATCTGACGCTGCCGACGATCTTACGCGTGT
>CABSNA010000022.1 GCA_902478865.1 uncultured Collinsella sp. | reverse complement strand
AGAAACTCGCCATCGTGCCCATCCTGCGTGCGGGCCTTGGCATGGTCGACGGCATTCTCGACCTGGTGCCCTCCGCTCGCGTAGGCCACATCGGTATGGAACGCGACGAGGTTACCCATGAGCCGCATGAGTATTACTGCAAGATGCCCAAGGATATCGACCGGCGCAACTGCCTGGTCGTCGACCCCATGCTCGCCACGGGCGGTTCGGCCGAGATGGCCATCAGCTACCTGCGCGAGCGCGGTGCCAAGGACATCCGCATGCTGTGCATCGTCGCTGCCCCCGAGGGCCTCAAGTCGCTGACCGAGAAGGACCCAGATGTGCATATCTATACCTGCGCTATCGACGACCATCTCAACGAGGCTGCCTACATCGTTCCCGGCCTGGGCGACGCCGGCGACCGCATCTACGGCACGCTGTAATCTCTGGGCCATACCGGCTAACGTCGAAAATACGAAGAAATGGTGCGCGCGGGCGAGCAAAAGACGTCCACGCGCACTCCTGTTAACGGACGTTTTGAGCTGAGGGGTTCGAAAAAACGTATTACCGTACCTGCGGCATAAAGAAGGCCTTAAGAAAACGTACAGGTGCGTATTAACCGTTTGTTTTACGGTTGTACTTTAGCGATTGGCTCGTACAATAGTCACCAATGTTTGGCGGGAACTGTCCTGTGAGGCGATAAAAAAGGAAAGTGAGGACGCCAGTGTTTCAGATAGCCGATCTGCTCGCTATCGTTGCAGGTGCCATCGCGGGCGCGATTGCCTTCCTTCCCTTTGTCTTTACGCTCAAGCCGGTTCTTGACGATAAGCAGAATGCGGACATGCTCAAGGGTATGGTGAGTCTCGCGGTCTCGGCAATCGCGTTGCTTGTCTTTACCTTGGTTGTGTTTGTGTTGTTCGGAGAGGCATTTCGCATGTTCCTCTTGGGCGAGGCGATCGGCTTCGTGGCCTTTATGGCCGCCTGCGCGGTTCGCGTCGCCAAGGCGCTGCGAGATCCTCATGAGGTCGAAAGGTAAGTCGTGGAAATTTTTGAAAAGCTGCCTGATGAGATTAATCATCTGGTCAGCGAGTTCAGCTCCACCCCTGTCGTGGGCGATCTGAGCTGCGGCATCACGCAGTACTCGTTTTGGCTGATCGTCTCCACGATCGTGCTCCTGATCGTCCTGGCCGTGTTCAAGAAGAAGCAGACCCTGGTTCCCAAGGGCTTCTTCGTCAACGGTTTCGAGTACATCATCGAGTACGTCGAGAACGATATCGGCAAGGGTGTCGTGGGTGAGAACTGGAAGAAGCACTTCCCGTTCCTGTGCTCGCTTTTCCTGTTCATCCTGATCAATAACATGATCGGCCTGATCCCGGGAATGAAGCCCGGCACCGGCGCAATCGGCTCCACCGCCGCACTCGCCATTTTCGCCTTCGTGTACTTCATCTACTACGGATGCAAGGCTCACGGCGTGATCGGCTACATCAAGAGCCTCGCCCCGCAGGGCGTGAGCTTCCCGATGAACGTGCTCGTGTGGGTCGTCGAGCTTTTCTCGACCTTCCTGCGCCTCATCACGCTTGCCGTCCGTCTGTTCTGCAACATGTTCGCAGGACACGTGGTCATGGGCTCGTTCGCCATCATGGCGAGCATGTTCATGCAGCCGCTGCTTCAGCAGGTTTCCGCGGCCCACGCCGTCGGCGCCCTGCCTTCGCTGGCCTGGCTTGCCATCCTCATCCTGATCTATGCGATCGAGCTTGTGGTCGGCGCCATCCAGGCTTACGTCTTCACGGTCCTTACCGCCGTGTATGTCTCCGAGGCAGAGGAGGTCGCGGAGGAGGAGTAGTCTTCCGTTCGTGCCTTAAAGGTAAGGCAATTCGTTAAACCGCCGGTGCCCGTACCCATGGAGCCCGGCAGTTATAAAAAGGTTATCCTGCGTGAAATAAGACACGCACGACAAAGGAGGAATCGTGGGAGTTATCGGTTACGGTCTCGGTGTTATCGGCGCTGGTCTTGCTATCGGCCTGTCTGCTCTGGGTGCTACGGGTGCTATGGCCCGTCAGCCTGAGGTCCAGGGCCGCGTGTTCACCGTCTTCATCATGGGCTCCGCTTTCGGCGAGGCTCTGGCTCTGATCGGCTTCGTTGTCGCGCTGATCGTTAAATAGCACGGAGCGTCAAGTATGAATCTTTCATCCCAGAAGAGCGCGATCGCACTCTCCGCGTCCGCGGCCGCGCTGCTCATGCCGGTTTCCGCGTTCGCCGAGGACGGCGCCGCCGGTGCGGACATCCTCATCCCTAAGATGGCGGAGTTCATCCCGGCGCTTATCGCCTTCCTGATTATCTGGATCGTGCTGGCCAAGGTCGCCCTGCCGGGCATCATGAAAACCATGGAGGAGCGCGGCAAGAAGATCGAGGAGAGCCTCGACGAGGCCGAGAAGACCAAGCAGGAGGCTATCGCCAAGCGCTCTGAGTCCGACTCGATCGTCACCGACGCCCGTCGTCAGGCTGCCGACATTGTTCTCGAGGCCCGTAAGGACGCCGAGTCCGAGCGCGCCCGTATCATCGAGGCTGCTCACAAGGAGGCCGAGGAGATCATCGCCAAGGCCCATACGACCGTCGAGGACGAGCGCAAGTCCATCTACGCTGGTGCCGCGAGCTCCATCGCCGACCTGTCCGTTGCCGTCGCCACCAAGATCGTGGGCGAGGCACTCGAGGACGATGCCGAGCAGAAGAAGCTCATCGAGCGCTACATCCAGGAAGCAGGTAGCCTGAATGCCGACTAGCCGCTATCAGGACAAGGTGCTCGAGACCTACGCGCGTTCCCTTTTGGAAGCCGCCAAGGCCGAGAACCATGTGTTCGAGGACCTCGAGATGGTCGAGCGCTTGGCTTCTGCCAGCCCCGAGATCATCGCCGTGCTCGACACCATGTCCAAGCGCGACCAGCTCGACCTTCTTCCCAAGGTGGCAGCTGCCTTTAAGTATGTTGCCGAGGAAGACGAGGATGTAGTGGGCGTGACCGTCACCACGGCGATCCCGCTCGACGACGAGCTGCGTCAAACCATCACTAAGAAATGCGAGCAGGACTTCGGCCGCAAGGTATTCCTTATCGAGCAGGTCGACCCGTCTATCGTGGGCGGCCTGGTGCTCGAGGCCCGCGGCGAGCGTCGTGACATTTCCGTCAAGACGCAGCTGCGCATCGCGCAGGAGACCCTCGCAAACTCTGCTAATTCGTACGGAGGTGAAGCCTAATGTCCGAAACCCTCAATGCCCAGGATATCGCCAAGAAACTGCAGGAGCAGCTCACGAGCCTCTCCGCGACGGTCGATACGCATGAGGTTTCAACGGTCGACGAGGTAGGCGACGGCATCGCGCGCGTCTCCGGCCTCAAGAGCGCCATGGCAGGCGAGCTTCTGGAGTTCAAGAGCTCCGATACCGGTGAGACCGTCTTCGGCCTTGCCCAGAACCTTGACCGTGACGAGGTCGGCGCCGTTCTGTTTGGTGCCGTCGACTCCATCAAGGAAGGCGACGAGTGCCGCACCACTGGCCGCATTATGGATATCCCCGTGAGCCGTGCCATGCTCGGCCGCGTCGTCAATCCGCTCGGCCAGCCCATCGACGGCCTGGGCGACATCGTCGCCACGCACCGTCGCCCCATCGAGTTCAAGGCTCCCGGCGTCATCGATCGTACCCCGGTGTGCGAGCCGGTTCAGACCGGTCTGCTCGCTATCGACTCCATGGTGCCTATTGGCCGCGGTCAGCGTGAGCTCATCATCGGCGACCGTAAGACCGGTAAGACCGCCATCGCCATCGACGCTATCCTCAACCAGCGCGGCAAGGGCATGGTCTGCATCTATGTCGCCATCGGCCAGAAGGCCTCCACGGTTGCCAACATCCGTGAGACCCTCGCTCAGCACGGTGCGCTCGACTACACCATCATCGTTTCGGCCACTGCTGCCGATTCCGCCCCTATGCAGTACATCGCGCCTATGGCCGGTGCCGCTATTGGCGAGTTCTTCATGTACAACGGCGAGGACGGCAAGCCCGCCAGCGAGACCAACCCCGGCGGCCACGTGCTCGTCATCTACGACGACCTGTCCAAGCAGGCTGTGGCCTACCGTCAGATGTCGCTGACGCTGCATCGTCCGCCCGGACGCGAGGCCTATCCTGGCGACATCTTCTACCTGCACTCTCGTCTGCTCGAGCGTGCCGTCAAGATGTCCAAGAAGAACGGTTACGGCTCCATGACGGCACTGCCGATCATCGAGACCCAGGACGGCGACGTCTCGGCCTACATTCCGACCAACGTCATTTCCATTACCGATGGTCAGATCTACCTGCAGTCCGAGCTCTTCTTCCAGGGTCAGCGCCCGGCAGTCGACGTGGGTATCTCCGTGTCCCGCGTCGGTGGCGATGCGCAGACCAAGGCCATGAAGCAGGTCGCCGGCAACCTCCGTCTGGACCTCGCTTCCTATCAGGAGCTCGCTGGCTTTACGCAGTTCGGCTCCGACCTCGACGAGGCTACTCAGAAGCAGCTGACCCACGGTGCTCGCATGACCGAGCTCCTGAAGCAGCCGCGTTACAAGCCGTTTGAGGTTGGCGAGCAGATCGTTACGCTGTTCGCTGGCAACGAGGGCTTCCTGGATGACCTGGAGATCGCCGACGTGCTGCCCTTCCGTGCCGAGCTCATCGAGTACATGGACAATGGCTTTGGTTCGCTGCTCGACAAGGTTCGCGCCAAGAAGATCGATGATGACACCAAGGCTGAGCTCTTGCGCGTCATCGGCGACTTCAAGCAGCAGTTCATGGCCAAGCACCATTCGGATGTTTCTGGATCAGAGGAGAACTAAGCCCCATGGCCAACCTTCGCGACATTAAGAAGCGAATCTCCTCGGTTACCACGACCAAGCAGATCACGCGCACGATGGAGATGGTCTCTACGGCCAAGATTCGTCGTGCCCTCGATCGCTCCAAGCAGGCCGAGCCCTATAAGGAGGCGCTGACCGACGTCATGTTGACGGTCGCCGGCGACGCCTCCTGTTCGGGCACCGATCCCATGCTGCAGAAGCATGAGAGCGTCAAGCATGGCCTGATTGTCGTTATTGCCTCGGACCGCGGCCTTGCCGGCGGTTTCAATACGACGGTGGAGCGCACGGCCGAAAAGCTCGCCGCTTCTTGGGCGAACGACGGCATCGAGTGCGAGATCATCGCGTGTGGGCGTAAGCCGGCCACGTATTTCCGCGACCGCGCAAACGTTGTCATGCACTTTGAGGGCAACTCCTCTGAGCCCGATTTCAATCAGGCCCGCATGATCTCCTCTCATATCTGCGATGCGTATCGTGCCGGTGAGCTTGACCGTGTCGAGCTTGTCTACCACCACGCCAAGAACCGCGTGGATCAGGAGCTTCGCGTCGAGCATCTGTTGCCGCTCGACCCCGAGATGATCGCTATGGCCCACGGTCCGCGTAAGAACGAGACCGACGCCCCTAAGCGCATCTCGTCCACGTTCGAGTTCGTGCCCTCTCCCGAGCATGTTCTCGGCAAGCTTGTGCCGTCTTATATCCTGACGGTCATCTACCAGGCCCTGATCGATTCGGCGGCTGCCGAGCAGGGTGCACGCCGCAAGGCCATGCACTCCGCGACGGAAAACGCCACCGCGATCATCTCGACCCTTACCCGCACGTATAGTCGCGTGCGCCAGGCTTCGATCACGACCGAGATTAACGAGATCGTCGGCGGAGCCTCAGCATTGGAGGAACAGTAATGGCTAATAACACCGTAAAGCTTGCGGTCGAGGAAGCCACCAAGAAGACGACTGCCGGTGATGGTCGCATCGTGCGAATCATCGGCCCTGTCGTCGACGTCAAGTTTGACGGCGCGGTGCCCCCGATCTACAACGCGCTCACGGTCGAGGCCGAGACCCCGATCGGTCATCTGAGCACGATCCTCGAGGTCGAGAGCCAGCTTCCGGGCGGCGTCGTCCGCACGGTCGCCATGTCCTCGACCGACGGCCTGCAGCGCGGCCTCATCGCCACCGACACCGGTGAGCCCATGAAGATGCCCGTTGGCCCCAAGACGCTCGGCCGCATTTGGAACGTCATGGGCAAGCCCGTCGACGGCAAGCCCATGCCCGAGGTGGAGGAGTTCTACCCCATCCACCATGCAGCGCCCCGTTTCGACGAGCTCACCACCAAGACCGAGATCTTCGAGACCGGCATCAAGGCCGTCGACCTGCTCGAGCCCTACATCCGTGGCGGCAAGACGGGCCTGTTCGGCGGCGCCGGCGTCGGCAAGACCGTTCTGATTCAGGAGCTCATCAACAACCTCGCCCAGGAGCACGGTGGTACCTCGGTGTTCACCGGCGTCGGCGAGCGTACCCGCGAGGGCACCGACCTGTTCCTCGAGATGAGCGAGTCTGGCGTTATCGACAAGACCTGCTTGGTCTATGGTCAGATGAACGAGCCGCCCGGAGCGCGTCTGCGCATCGGTCTGGCCGGCCTTACCACCGCTGAGTACTTCCGCGATCGTGGCCAGGACGTTCTGCTATTCATCGACAACATCTTCCGCTTCTCCCAGGCAGGTTCCGAGGTTTCCGCACTGCTGGGCCGTATGCCGTCCGCCGTTGGTTACCAGCCCACGCTGGCAACCGAGATGGGCGACCTCCAGGAGCGCATTACCTCGACCAAGACGGGCTCTATTACCTCCGTCCAGGCTGTCTACGTCCCCGCAGACGACCTGACCGACCCGGCGCCTGCCACGACGTTTACGCACCTCGATGCCACCACGGTTCTTTCGCGTAGCATTTCGTCGCTCGGCCTGTTCCCGGCTATCGACCCGCTCGCGTCTTCCTCCGACGCTCTCGATCCCTCGATCGTCGGCGAGGAGCACTACCGTGTCGCTGTCAAGGTCCAGGAGCTCCTGCAGGAGTACTCCGACCTTCAGGACATCATCGCCATTCTGGGTATGGACGAGCTGTCCGAGGAGCAGCGCCTTACGGTCAACCGTGCCCGTAAGATTCAGCAGTTCCTCTCGCAGTCCTTCCACGTCGCCGAGAAGTTCACCGGCAACCCCGGTGTCTACGTCCGCGTCGAGGATACCGTCCGCTCTTTTGCCGAGATTGTCGACGGCAAGGCCGATGACCTGCCCGAGCAGGCTTTCCGCTATGCTTCCACGATTGAGGACGTGCGCGAGCGCGCCCGCAAGATGGGGGAGAAGTAGGTTATGCGTATCCGCATCGTGTGCCCCGTGAGCTGCGCCTATGAGGGCGACGCTGCGTTTGTGTCGATTCCGTCCACGGATGGCGAGTTTGGCGTTCTGCCTGCTCACTCCAGCGAGATCTGCACGATCGACCGCGGTTACGTTCGCGTTTCCGATAAGGCCATGGGCACTGTCGACCACACGTTTGCCGTGGCCGGCGGCTATGCCCAGGTTGCGGACGATGTCGTGACCGTTCTCGCCGAGCGCGCTTGCGATTTGGCGACCGTCGATGCCGACAAGCTTAAAGCTGATATTCAAGGTTTTGAAGAGAAGCTGGGTAATTTGTCGGAGGATGATGCACGCCGCGCCTACCTCTATAATGAAATCGCATGGTGTAAGCTCAAGCTTGCCCAATAGTCAAACGATTTAGCGTTCGACCATTTGCGAACACATCATGCCCGGGATGGCCCAGCCACCCCGGGCATGCTTTTTGAAAGGGTAGACCTTGGATATTATCCGCGTTGAGGGTGGCCACGCCATCGGAGGCTCCGTGCCCGTTTCGGGCGCCAAGAACTCCGCGCTCAAACTCATGGCGGCAACGCTTCTGGCGCCGGGCAAGACGACGCTGCAGAACGTGCCCGATATTTCCGATGTCCACGTGATGGGCAAGGTGCTCAAAGGCATGGGCGCTACGATCGATGTTCTCGACGAGCACACGCTCGAGATTGATACCTCTCAGGTCGATTCATGGGAGGCCCCCTACGAGCTCGTTGCCAAGATGCGCGCTTCCACCGCCGTCATGGGACCCCTGCTGGGCCGCTTCCATCGCGCCAAAATTGCCATGCCGGGCGGCTGCAACCTGGGTGCTCGCAAGATCGATATGCACATTCTTGGTCTTGAGGCCCTGGGCGTTGAGTTCGATACCGCCCACGGTTACATCAACGCTAATGCGCCCCAAGGTCTGCGCGGTACCACCGTCACGCTCGAGTTCGCCAGCGTCGGTGCGACCGAGAACCTCATCATGGCCTCTGTGCGCGCACAGGGCACCACGGTTATCGATAATGCCGCCCGCGAGCCCGAGATCGTCGATCTCGCTAACATGCTCAACGAGATGGGCGCCAAGATTGTCGGCGCCGGTACGCCCGTCGTGACTATCGAAGGCGTGGAAGAGCTCCATCCCGTTACCCATCGCGTGGTGGGCGACCGCATCGAGGCCGGTACCTTTATCGTTGCCGGTGCGTTGATGGCCGACGATCGCGGTGTCGACGTCACGGGTTTTTGCCCCATTCACTTGGGCATGGTGTTCAAGAAGATGGAGCTCATGGGTATCGACTGCGAGCGCGTCGAAGATGGCGTCCATGTGAACCGTGCCGAGCGTATCAAGCCGGTCGACATCCAGACGCTTCCGTTCCCCGGTTTCCCGACCGACATGCAGGCGCAGATTATGGTGCTCTCCGCCCTTGCCGACGGCAGTTCCGTTATTACCGAAAACATCTTCGAGAATCGCTTTATGTTTGCCTCTGAGCTGGTGCGCATGGGTGCCGACATTCGTATCGAGAGCCATCACGCCATGATTCATGGCGTCAAGGGCTTCTCGGGTGCACAGGTTACCTCGCCCGATCTGCGTGGCGGAGCGGCCCTCGTCGTAGCGGGCTTGATCGCCGACGGGACGACCGAGGTTTCGGCCATCCATCACATCAAGCGCGGCTACGAGCAGTTTGTCGAAAAGCTGCAGGCGCTCGGCGCGCATGTCGAGCATGCTACCGTCCCCGATCCCGTCATCTACTAATACAGGTTGCCTATGTTTAATAAAAAGCCCCTCGCGGATACCACCGCCCGAAGACCCTCAACTGGTGCGCAGGCCAAGATCTACAGTCGCGATAACGTGGCTCGCTATTCCGAGCGCGCTCGTCAACGTCGTCGTAGCCACACGATTCGTCACGTCGCGCTCATTGTCGTGCTTGGCGTGCTGCTGAGTGCCACTACCGCTGCCGGCCTGTGGTTTGCCACCATTATGGGCAAGCTCGGCGATTCTAATGTCATTACCGACAATCTGCGTCGGGTTCTGGTTGACACCGATGAGGCAAAGGATCCGTTCTACGTGCTGCTTCTTGGCACCGACGGCCGTCCGGGCGAGGATACGTATCGTGCCGACTCGATTATCCTGGCACGCATCGACCCCACGCAAAAGCAGGCGACGCTCATTTCCGTTCCGCGCGACACCAAGGTCGAGTACAAGGGCGAGACCATGAAGATCAACGCCTGCCATACCGTTGGCGGCGCCGAGGCCATGGTCGAGGCGGTCAACGAGCTGTGTGGTGTTCAGATTTCCCACTATGCCGAGGTCAGCTTCGACGGTATGCAGGCGCTGATTGATTCGGTTGGCGGTATCGACATTAACGCAACCGATGATGTTGACGACCCCGAGCACCTGGATATTAAGATTACCGCTGGCCAGCAGCATATGGACGGTGCCACCGCCCTTACCTATGCCCGCTGCCGCTACACCTATGCCGACGGCGATTACACGCGCATGCGCCACCAGCGTCAGGTGCTTGGCGCCCTTGCCAACCAGATTCTCAATAACTTCGATGCCACGAAGATCTTTGGCCTGGTTAATTCGCTGTCCGATATGCTCGTAACCGATATGAGCGTTCAGGATATCGTGGCTACGGTCAACGCCATGCGCGGTATGGATGTCGACGGTATCTACTCGGCCAACCTGCCCTCGTACGCCGACGACAGCACCATGATCGACGGTGTGAGCTACGTCTTTGTCTACGAGGACGAGCTCAAGGAAATGATGGAGCGCGTCGATGCCGGCAAGGATCCCAAGGGTCCCAACACCATGGGTCTTTCCGACGGTTCCAGTTCTACGATCGGCGACCTGAACAACAACACGTCTGACGACTACGCAAACGGTACCGCAACTTCATCGGTCAGCTCTGACGATTCCGATGACTCAGGCGATTCGAGCGATTCGGACTACTACGAAGAGCCCACCGGCGACGGCAACGGCTACGAGGCCAATTATTAGGGTTACGCGGGCTTACCAGCCCGCGTAACCAGTTGACGCTGCAAACCCGCCAGAGCGGCAATCTGCCTTTCAACTTCGGCGGCATGATCAAAAGATCAATGCCGCCTCGTTTCAAGGCACCTTGCTCGCTCTGGCGGGTTTTCGCTGTCGTTGCCAAAACATCGGCGTTGCCTTGGTCCGGACTAGTCGTTGGGTAGTCATTGGGGACGTTTTTAAACGACTAGTCAAACAAGAACCTCCCCAATGACTACCCACAAAGCGAGAGTGGATGTCGTCATTTTGCGGCACTTGGGGACGTTCCTTTTGTGCCGGCAGTTTGGGACACTCCTTGCGTTAAGAGGCTGGCGTGCGTCAACCTGTTCTCGTTGCAGCAAAAAATCGCCCCGTTCTCGGTTGAGGACGGGGCGATTCGTCTTTTGGGCTTATGCAGCCAGGCTTATGCAAAGCGGGCGACGAGCTCCTGCAGGACGTCGGTCATCTTGACGAGCGAGCTGACCGGGACGAACTCGTTGACGCCGTGGTAGCAATAGCCGCCGGTGGAAAGGTTGGGGCAGGGCAGACCGCGGAACGACAGCTGGGCGCCGTCGGTGCCGCCGCGAATCGGCAGCACTTGGGGCTCAACGCCGCAGGCAAGGTAGGCTTCCTTGGCAACATCAATAAGCTCGGGATAGTCACGAACGATCTCGGCCATATTTCGATACTGCTGCTTAATCTCGACCGTCACACGCTCCTCACCCAGACACTGGTTGAGCATCGAGGCGGCGGCATCAATATGGTCGAGTTTCTGCTGGAACTTGGCGGCGTCATGGTCGCGGACGATATAGCGCGCTGTGGCGTGATCGACGGTCGCAGATACACCCTCAAGGTGATAAAAGCCCTCGTAGCCTTCCGTATACTCCGGGCGCTGCGCGTAGGGGAGCAACGCGTTGAAGTCGCAGAACAGATTGCCTGCGTTGACCATACGGCCCTTGGCGTCGCCCGGGTGGATGGACTGGCCCTCAAAGCGGACGGTCGCCTCGGCGGCGTTAAAGCACTCCCACTCCAGCTCGCCGATGGGGCCGCCGTCGACCGTGTAGGCGTACTTGCAGCCAAAGGCATCGATATCCAACAGCTCGGCTCCGTGGCCGATCTCCTCGTCAGGGCAGAAGCAAATGCCGAGTGTGGGATGGGGCAGAGAAGGGTCCTGAGCGATACGCGCGACAAGCGACATGATCTCGGCGACGCCTGCCTTGTCGTCCGCGCCCAGCAGCGTGGTGCCATCGCTGCAGACCAGGTCCTCACCCGCGAGGTCATTCAGGGCGGGAAGCTTGGCGGTACTCATGGCAACGGGCTTACCGTCAACCGTGCCGCAGACCAGGTCGCCGCCTTCGTAGTGTACGATATGCGGCTTCACGCCGGCGCCCGGTGCAACTTCGGTGGTGTCGAGATGGGCGATCAGGCCCAGGGCGGGCTTGTCCTCAGCGCCCGCACTTGCGGGGATATGCGCGCAGACATAGGCGTGCTCGGTCACGTAGGCATCTTCCGCACCAAGCTCGCGCAGCTCTTCAGCCAGCACGTTGGCAAGGTCAAACTGAACGGCGCTCGAGGGTACCTGGTCGCAGTTTGCATCCTCGGACTGCGTGTTGATCTGGACGTAGCGCAAAAAGCGCTCGAGGACATCGGGGCTCGTGGTGGTGTTTTCCATAAAGACCGCTCCAATCTTGGTCGTCGTGTGCAACAAGAACTCTAG
>CABSNA010000021.1 GCA_902478865.1 uncultured Collinsella sp. | reverse complement strand
GACGGCAGCCTGCGCGGTGTCGGTAACTGCATTCTTGGCTACGCCGAGGACACGCTACCCGAGGCAAAGCCGCGCCGCAACAACGTGGTGTACGTCAAGTAGCGCAGGAGTGTCCCAAGCTGCCGGCAGAAAAGGAACGTCCCCTTCTGCCGGCAAGCTATGTTGATATTTGAGTTGTCGTCGCTTCGCTTGTCTGGGTCGTTTCGGCTTCGTCGCCTTGCTTGTCTTCGTCCTTTTGCGCATCGGCGATGGTGGAGGCCGCCGCAACGATACCGCGCTGGGGCGCGACGCTCGTCTGGGCCTGAGCGCCCTCGACAACTTCTGTACCTACATGCGCGAGCTCGGGCGATTTAAACATTGCGTCCAAGTTGGCGCCACCGCCGGCATATCCGAGCGCAGCGAGCGCGATGACGATCACTGCAACGGCGGCCACGATCGGCACGTAGCGATGCCAGCCGGCGGGATTGAGCCCGCTGCGGCGAGCCGCCCCGCGGCTGATGTAGCCGAGCGTTCCGTCGTGCTTGAGCTTTGAGCCCACCACGCGTTTGCGGCCCCACAGCGAGGACTCTGCCTGCATTGCCAAGCGGGCGCTTGCCGAAGGATAGCCGTATTTAGTGCGCTTGAACGAGCCATCAAACCCCGAGGCGTGTTTGCCCCACGTCACCGATGTTGTGCGTCGGTTGACCGGCGCGGCACTCCGCCTTCTGCGGCTCGGTTTTGAAGTCTCAGCCATATGCCCTCGCACGCCGTAACCAAATCGAAACAATAACGCTTTGGACTGTAGCACACGCGTCGCGTGCGGTCACGGGCGCCTCGCTCAACGGTCATCGTCCTTCAGCAAGCGCCACAGCGTTGTACGGCTTATGCCCAGCACCTCCGCCGCACGGGTTCGGTTGCCGTGGAGATGGTCTACAACCAGATGCGCGATATCTCGCTCGGTATCGGCCAGCGGTCGCAGGATATACAGGTCACTTTCAAGCGTCGGGGCGCCAAAGGTTGCGGTCTTAATCACGTCCTCTTGGGCGAGCACTTCCTCCGCCACAGCGCGGTCCACCGTGCCCGTCCCCACCAATATATACAGTCGTTCCGAGACCTCGCGGAGCTGCAGATAGTTGCGCGGCCAGCGGTAAGCATCGAGCGTCTTCGTCGCCGCGGCAGACAGCGTGGGCGCTGCCGTCCCAAATGCATCAGCGAGATATTCCAAATAGCGCGCGACCTTCGTCGACGCGGCTCCCTGCTCGGCGATTGCCGGCGCGACGCTCACCGCACAGGCGAAGCGCTCGGTCACAAAGGCGGCTTGATCACTTTCGCCGCCGCCCGGCATGTCATTCGCCGTCAGCACCACATGGCAGCGCGTCGCCAACGCGGTGTCGGTCATCGTGGAGACCAGCTCGCGGAGGCGCTGGGGGCCAACCGCGTTCCAGCCCTCAATGCAAAGGGTCAGCCCCATTTGGAACAACGGCGATTCGACGCTTTTGAGTACATGGCGCCAACCGCGCTCGGTGAGCTCATCGAGCGCAACGGAAACAAAGGGCTGATCGGCAAAAGGACCGTCCAGATAGAGGCGCTTGGCGATCTCGACCTGACCCGCTCCCAGCTCGCCCTCGAGCATAAGAGGCACACCGCGCGCGTAACTCTCTGCAACCGGCGCAGCCACCGAGGCCGCCCCCTCAACGATGCCGTACGCGCTCGATTCGTAGCGGGCCTCAACTTCGTCGGCGTTGAGCCACTCGATGCCCGCATGCGCCGCGGCACCGCGCACCTCGCGGACCACGACGACCCAAAGCCCCCCGCCCTCTTTGTCGGTGGGGCGAACGGTCAGGCTCAGGCGCGCACCCGCACGCCCCATAACCAGACGCGCGCCGTCTCCTATACGGTCGAGGCGCTCAGCTACAAAAGCCGCCACATCCCGCTCAAGCGCCGCGTCATTCATGGTCGAGATCGCGACGTCCCCACGCGCATCGATTGCCAATGCCGAGGCCCCGGCAGCAGCCAGGGCCTCGGTCAAGATGTTCAGCTTGGCATCGCTATCCATGATTTGCCCCTGTCCGCGGCGACATGCAGCCGCCGACGGTCGCACGACCGAGTGTTTCAAAATTGAACGATATTGCTCACCAAACACTATAGGGCAGAAAGCGCCGTCCTGCGAGTATAGGTGTTGCCCCGCATCGCCATCCTGGCGGGGCGATAAGAGCTCTTCGGGACTTATAAACCTGCGGACAAGCCATACCCGCAAGAGCTCCTATCGCTCCACCGTGAGAATGCGCTCACCAGCAACCAGCACGCAAACAAGCTACTTCTCTACCAGATTCCCAGTACGTGTTGCATTCCCAAACTCATGCACGCAATGCCAATCCAGCAGCAAAAGCCCAATGCGATGGGCTTGCCGCCCTTTTTGACCAGCTCGACGATATCGGTATTAAAACCAATAGCCGCCATGGCCATCACAATAAAGAACTTCGACAGCTCCTTGATGGGCGCCGTGATGGACGCGGGAAGCTGGAGCACCGTGGTGATCACGCTCGCCAGCACAAAGAACAGCACAAACATGGGAAACGCACGTTTAAGCGAGAACGTGCTTTTGGCGTCACCGCCGGCCTTGCGTGCCAGATGCATCTGCCAGCATGCGAGGACCAACGTGATGGGAATAATGGCCAGCGTCCTGGTGAGCTTGACCACCGTGGCGCTTTCGAGCACATTTGCGCCGGGATGCATGCTGTCCCAGGCGCTCGCCGCAGCCGTTACCGACGAGGTGTCGTTGATGGCGGTACCGGCAAACAGGCCAAAGCCCTCATTGGTCAGCCCGAGCATGCCGCCGAGCGTCGGAAACACGAGCGCCGCGATAACGTTAAACAGGAAGATGACCGAAATAGCCTGGGCAATCTCGCGATCGTCGGCATCGATGACGGGTGCGGTCGCGGCGATGGCAGAACCGCCGCAAATCGACGAACCCACACCCACAAGCGTCGCGATCTTGCCCGGCACGTTCATAACGCGGCAGAGCACAAAGGCGATGACGAGCGAGGTCGAGATCGTCGCCACGATAATCGGCAGCGACTGGGCGCCCTTGGACAGAATCTGGGAGAGGTTCATGCCAAAGCCAAGCAGGATAACCGCGTACTGCAAGACTTTTTTGGACGTATAGGTAACGCCGGCGGCGAGCGGTTCGCGACGATTCTTGGGAAAGACGAGCGCCAGGACCATGCCAAAAAGGATGGCGAATACCGGCCCGCCGACCATCTCAATCTGTTTGCCGAGCAACGTCGCGGGGGTAGCGATGATCAGGCAGAACAAGACGCCTTTCCAGCGCTCGCGTACGATATTTGCCAGTTGCATATGGGATTCCTTCTTTCTATTTCACGTTTGCGACGGCTTATGATACGGCAACATTGAGCGCAGCCTTGCGCAAACACAGACTAAGATGCCGCAATAGTTCTCAGGCAACAGCCGAATTACCCACCGCGGAGAGCTGATTCGCGGCATAATTAACAACTGACATATGAGTTTGATAGAACAGTTGCGAGGCGCTATGGAAGAATCGATGCACGTCGGCGAGCAGGAAACGAGCCTACAGGACCAGTCCTACCACACCATTCGACGCAAAATCGTCTACCTGGACTACAAGCCGGGCGAAAAGCTGGGCGTCAAGCAACTTTGCGACGACCTGGATATGGGGCGCACGCCCGTGCGCGAGGCTTTGGTTCGCTTGGCGCAGGAAGGCCTGGTGCGCACCGTGCCCCAGAGCGGCACCTACGTCTCACCCATCAACCTCACCCTTGCCGAGAGTGCCTGTTACATCCGCGAGCATCTGGAAAAGCAGGTGATTGTGGAGTGCTGTGCGCGCGCCACGTCGGCCGGCATCGAGCAGCTCGACCGCTCCATCGTGCTGCAGGAAAAGGCCATGGCCGAAGAGGATCGCATCGGCTTCTTTTTGAGCGACAACCTCATGCATCACATGATTTTTAGCATCGCATGTCGCAGCACCGTGTGGTCGTGGCTCGAAGAGACCAATGCTGACCTGGAGCGCTTCCGCTGGCTGCGCGCTGCCACGCAGGTTCTCGACAATCAGGACATCGTGAACGAGCACAAGCAGATTCGCCGCGCTATCGCCGGTCGCGACCCCATCGAAGCGAGCTTTTTGGTCAGCAAGCACCTGCATATGATGTTCCGCAACCAGACCGAGGTTCTGGACCAGTTCCCCGAGTACTTCGAGACCAGCAAGCTCCGCTAACCTGCCAAAAAGGGACAGGTTTATTTTGGCAGGTTTTATCTGGGCAAATGCAACAAGGCCCGGCCCCATTGCAACGGAGCCGGGCCTTGGTCGCTAGAACGGCGGAACCAACTACTCGACCGTGACGCTTTTCGCCAGGTTTCGGGGTTGGTCGACGTCGCAGCCGCGCAGGATGGCGACCTCGCGGGCGAGCAGCTGCAGCGGGACGCTCGCCGTGATGGGGCTGAACACGTCGCGGACTGCTGGCACGCGGATAATGCAGTCGGCGATCTTGTTGATCTCCTCGTCGCCCTCGGTGGCAACGACGATGACCTTGGCGCCGCGCGCCTTGCACTCCATGAGGTTCGACACGGTCTTGTCGTAGGTGGCACTCTTGGTGGCCACGGCGATGACAGGGAAGCCCGGGTCGATCAGCGCGATGGGGCCGTGCTTCATCTCACCGGCGGCGTAGGCCTCGGCGTGCAGGTAGCTGACCTCTTTGAGCTTGAGCGCGCCCTCGTAGGAAATAGCGGCACCCATGCCACGGCCCACGAACAGCGCCGACTGCGCGTCCTTGCACAGCAGGGCGGCCTCATGCACGGCCTCGGTTTGGGTATCCAAAATCCACTGGATCTGCTCGGCCGTATCGGAAAGCTCGCGGAACAGCATGCGCGCCTGCTTGGTGGTCAAGCGGTACTTGACCTGCGCCAGCAGCAGAGCCAAAAGCGTAAGGCTCACGACCTGGCCGATGAAGCTCTTGGTCGAGGCGACCGCGATCTCCTTGTTGGCCTTGGTGTAGATGACGCCGTCGCTCTCACGCGCCACGGGGCTGCCCACCACGTTGGTGATGCCGAAGACCTTGGCACCCTTGATGCGCGCATCGCGAATGGCGGCAAGGGTATCGGCCGTCTCGCCCGACTGGGACACGGCAACGACAAGCGTCGTCGGCGTAATGATGGGGTTGCGATAACGGAACTCGCTGGCCGCCTCCACCTCGGTGGGGATGCGAGCCCAGCCCTCAATGAGATTCTTGGCAATGAGGCCAGCGTGATAGCTGGTGCCGCAAGCGATCACGTAGACGCGGTCGATGTCGTTGAGCTCCTCGAGCGAAAGGCCCAGCTCGTCGATGTCGAGCTCGCCGGCCGGCGTCATGCGGCCCACCAGCGTGTCGCGCACGACGCGCGGCTGCTCGTGGATCTCCTTGAGCATAAAGTCGGGATAACCGCCCTTTTCTGCCATGTCCAGGTCCCAGTCGATGTGGGTGACCTTGGGCTCGATAACGTTGCCGGCCTCGTCGGTGTACTCGACGCCTGCGGGCGTAAGCTTGGCAAACTGACCGTCCTCGAGCACCACGACATCGCGGGTGGCGTCGATGAGCGCGATGACGTCGGAGGCGACATAGGCGCCGGTCTCGCCCGCGCCGACCACGATCGGGGAATCCTTGCGGGCCACGGCGATCACGCCGGGCTCGTCAGCGCACACGGCGGCCAGACCATAGGCACCGACCACGTGGGTGCAAGCCTCGCGCACGGAGGCCATCAGGTCGTGCGTCTCGGCATAAGCCTCTTCGATCAGATGCGCGAAGACCTCGGTATCGGTCTCGCTCTTAAAGTGGTGGCCGCGGCCCTCCAGCTCTTCGCGCAGCTCGGCGAAGTTCTCGATGATGCCGTTGTGGACGATGGCGATACGACCGTCGCAGCTGGTGTGGGGGTGAGCGTTAATGACGGAGGGCTTGCCGTGGGTGGCCCAACGGGTGTGGCCGATACCGCAGGTAGCGTCGCTGTCGATGTTGGAAAGCTCGCTCTCCAAGCCCGCGACCTTGCCCACGCGGCGGATGACGTCGAGGTGCGCCGCGGCGCCCTCGCCCACCTCGAGCGCGACGCCCGAGGAGTCATAGCCGCGATACTCCATACGCTTGAGGCCTGTGACCAGGATGTTCTTTGCAATATCAGAGCCGGTGTAGCCGACAATTCCGCACATAGGATAAATCCCTTCGTCCGCTTGACTGCAAAACGTCCACGCACAGGGGGCGCTGAGACGCATAACGTTCGAGTATTGTACTCACGCAAACGCAAGCTGATATACCAGAAGTGGTATCTCAACTTGAATACCACTCGATACACACACCCCACCCCGAAGGGGGCAGGCACCTTCGTGGTGGTTTGGTCTGACAGCATCGTTTGCCCAGATAAAACCTGCCAAAATAAACCTGTCTCTAATAGGCGGGTTTTGACACCTCAGGGGCGGGCGATGCTACAATCTGGCTTGTACTTGAAACGCATCAAAGGGGCCGCTATGGCAAAGGTAAAAATCAGCGACGTCGCGCGCGAGGCCGGGGTTTCGTTGGGCACGGTTTCCAACGCGCTCAACCACCCCGAAAAGCTGCGTCCCGAGACCCTCAAGCTCATTAACGAAACCATCAATCGACTGGGCTACCTGCCCAACCAAAGCGCTCGTCAGCTCGCGGGCGGCGCCACCAAGTCCTTTGGCCTGGTGCTCCCCCGTCTCGACCACGGCTTTTCACTCCAAATCGCCAGCGGCGCCCACAACGAGGCCCGCAAGCACGGCTACGACCTGCTCATCGCCAACGCCGATAACGACGATATTCTCGAGGACCATTACCTGCGCTACTTTATGGGCACCCAGATGTCCGGCGTCATGGTTCAGCCCATGGCATCCCCCGACTGGCACCCCGCCATGACCAAGATGCCCGTGCCGATCGTCCATCTGGACATCCATTGCTCCGAGCCCGGCTACTACGTGGCCGCCGACAACGAGGCACAAGGCCGCATCATCGCCGAGCTCGCCATCGCCCGCGGCGCGCACCATATTGTCGTCGTCGGCCGAGCAGCATTTATGCAACTCACCCTGCGCGTCCTTGGCATTCATAAGGCGCTCGCCCTACATCCCGATATCAAGATCGAAGTCATCGACGCCGGCGAATGGAATACCGCCGCCGACGGCTACGGCATCGGCGCCCAAATCGCCGCGCGCCCCGCCGACGAACGCCCCGATTTTGTCGTCGGCCTGACCGACGTGCTGGCCTCGGGCGTCATCTCGGCGCTGGTCGACAAAGGCATCGCCGTCCCCGGGCAAGTACGCGTAGCAGGTTGCGATGGCAACCCGCTCGCTTGGAGCGGATCGGTCCCGCTCACTACGGTAGCGCCCCCGGGCTACGAGATTGGCCGCAAGGGCGTTCAATTGCTCATGGAGCAAATCGAGAACAAGGCCCCAGCAAAGACCAAGCATATCCGCGTCGGCTCTACAGCGCGCACCGTCACCGCAGTCACCGCCGCCGAGGACATCAACCGCCAAGAACTGGTACGTCCGTTCCTGCTGGAACGCGCCAGCACCCAGGCAAGCAGCCAGACCGACGCCACGGCCATCAACCTCGGTGCGTATCTATAGCACGCCCGCAAGTATGCTAAGTCGCCGCTCAAGCAAAAGAGGCCCGACCATTGCCGGACCCCTTTTGCTTGAGCGCAAACGTAAGCAATTGCTCGTTTCAACGCCGCAATTGTCTAGCGCACGGCCTTGACCGCCGCCGCCAGATCGAACAACGTATCGAGCACGGCCTCGCAGCCATCCACCACGTCCTGCGGCAGCGGCACGATATCGGGGACGGCAAAGACGTGGCAGCCAGCCGTAATGCCCGAGACGCAGCCGTTGCGCGAATCCTCGACCACGGCACATTCCTCGGGAGTAAAGCCCTCGCGCTCGCAGGCGAGCAGATACATCTCGGGGTCGGGCTTGCCATGCACGACGTCCTCGCCACACGTTACCGTTTCAAACTTGTCAAAAAGACCGAATGCTTTAAGGTTGCGCTCGGCCGTAACATGGCGCGATGACGTTGCAAGGCCTACGTGATAGCCCGCAGCCAACAGCTCGTCTATGCACTCGGCAGCGCCGGCCTTAAGCTCCAGATCGGTCTTGACCATCTCGTCGCGAATCTCCTTGTGGCGGACATAGATCGCCTCGGCGGTCTCGTGGCTGCCGTAATGCTTATCGAGGATGTTCATGACATCGGGTAGCGTGCGACCGATAAACTGATGGATCAGCGCTTCATCAATCGCGAGCCCCAGCTCAGCGGCGCCTGCCTTCCAGGCCCTAATCCCCAAACGCTCGGTATCGACCAGCGTTCCATCCATGTCAAAAATAACAGCCTTGATCATATCGGTCCCCCATCGACTCTCGCTGTCGCATTGCCGCAACTCTACCGCATTTGACAACTTGTATATAACGTATATACCATATTGCACTTTCGTTACACAGATAGAAGTCTTATGGCAAGTAACGCATTAGGATTATAGTTTTCAATCGAGTACTCAACGATAAGGATCGTTTCATGATTTTAGACACCACGGCACCCGCAGAGGAGCTTCAAGACAAGCTATCGGCGCTCGAACAGCTGCTTTTGGCATACGGGCGCGTGGCTATCGGGTTTTCCGGCGGCGTTGACAGCAGCTTTTTGGCCGCCGTATGCGCCCGCATCATGCCTACCAATACCCTCCTCGTTCACCTCACCACGCCGCTCATCGGCACGCCCGAACAGGCTTCGTTTGAGCGGTCCGTCGACGGTCAAGCCAATGAGGGGCCGCATTTTAAGCTCCCCGTGCTCAATCTTTCGGTCGATCAGCTGCAGCTCCCCCAAGTAATCTGCAACGATGCCAATCGCTGCTACCACTGCAAGCACGCCGGCTTTACCGCCATCGTCAACCACGCCAAGTCGCTCGGCTTTCCCACCGTCATCGATGGCAGCAATGCAAGCGATCGCGGTGACTACCGCCCCGGCATGCATGCGGCAGAAGAGCTCGGCGTACGCTCCCCTCTTATGGAGGTCGGCTTTACCAAGGACGAAGAGCGCGAGCTACTACGCACATGGGGCTATCCTGTTTGGAACCTGCCGGCGGGAGCATGTCTTGCCACGCGCGTCCCCACGGGCGAGGAGCTTACGTTCGAGAAGGTCTCCCTGATCCGCGCCTGCGAGGATTACCTGCACGATCTTGACCTGGCACAGGTACGCGCGCGCTTGATCGGTGGCTGCATGCATATCGAGGCCGCACCCGCAGATGTCGCCAAGATTGCCGCCCTCGGCGGTGCCGCTGTCGACGACAAGGGCAAGACCCCGCTGCCCGCCGTTATCGAGTCCGCGCTGCGCGAGCTGGGCTGCGACCATATTTCCCCCGAGGTTACCCCCTACATCCACGGCAACATGAACCTTTAAGTTACGCCGTTTTACAAACGGCGTAACCGCTCGGCGCTGCGCAGGCCCCGGGCTCGGCAATCTGACGTTCAACTGCACGGGCGCGACCAAAAGGTCAGCGCCCGCTTGTTTCACGTCACCTTACCGCACCCGGAGCCTGCTCGCTCGCATATGCTCAACCTGGACTGCGTTAACTGACCTACCAAAAAGGGACAGGTTTATTTTGGCAGGTTTTATCTGGGGAAATATCGCGAGACAATCGCCCCTCCAACACCCATCTGGCCTCGAGAGACACTAGAGAGGCGACCCGGCTGCATCTACTTCTTCCGATATCGGCGGTTACGACTCGTCGATGAACCCATTACTTCGATGAGCCCTTTATCCGCCATTTTTGGCAGATGGTAACGGACAGACGAAATTTTGACCCCCGATGCAACCGCTATTTCTCGCGCCGTCATATCCACTTCGGCGCTGAGAGCCTCCAGAATCCTATCCGCTGTCGAAGCTGACGATTCTCTGCTCATATCGATAATCTCAAACGTGTCTTTGCCACATTTTGACAGGACATGTTTATCGACAAGATTCCCGCAGATCAGGCGAATGTCATCCGAATCCCACTTCAGGGCCTCTCGTATTTTTTGAACATCGCATACGCACCCATGCTCCCGCATAAACATGAGCAATGTTTCCTCGCGATCCGTCAGCTCGGTGCCCACATGGCTCTGAATCCACGTGCGGTTTTCAGCAAGCTCCGCCCCGTGCCGGGAAAGCAGCACCGTAAACGAATCGGCCTTAACGATAAATTTCGGCCTTCCAAGCGAACGAGACTCCATCTCGCGAATCATAGCCGGGATACCAGATCCCTGGCTTTCTGCAACGGCCCCCTCGGCATGCTCTAACGGCGTCGCCCCCATTAGGCTCATGAGCTTTGGGTTTCGGCAGCGCGATTCCCCGTCTGCAAGATTGTCCACCGTCTTTCCGCCCCAAAGCCCACCGGGGTTTTTGATCTCTATTCTGTCTGGATAGATATCGACACTCACGGCCTGCCCCACAAACATGGGCGAATATTCTCGATGGATGCAGGCATTTGCCAAGGCCTCGCGCAAAACCTCCTGGGGAACTTCCCAATCCTCCCTTCTGCCAGCGCCTTGCACTATCGTCGCTTTGCGCAAGTTTCGTCCAATCGCGGCAAGGGCATCTTCGATGCAAGCCGGAATCGGGCCATCGCACAACTGGCGGTCAATAAACCGGGGTTGCCCGGGTGCAGATTTTTCCACATCGGAATGAACGGCGACATCGATCATCAGTTTGGGATAGAACTGCTGGGGGTAAATTCCCGCCGACAGAAGCCCCGCGAGCTTCACGGCACCATCCTTTGTAGTGATATTGAGTCTGACCAGCTGCTTTTCCAGCGTATCGGCCCCGCGCAAAACGCGCGGGGTCTGCAGCCGGCGATTTGCGATAATAGACCGCACGACATCTGGATCCAAATCCTCGACCGTTGCCTCCGAAACCACCGTGCCGTCTGCATCGCTCGGAAGCAACGCACTCTGCAGCTCATATAGCTCAGCGGGTGACATCTTGATATCTTTATCATCCACGCGCTTGTAGCTACCGTTCTGCACGCCGCGCGCGCCGATATAGCAAGGCTTCGCTTTAAGCTCAAGTTCAAAGATGCGCACCAGAAGCACCTGGAGCCCGTCGACCTCGCCTCGATCAAGCTCGTACCGCGGCGCATGGGTCACCACTGCCGCTGAGCCTCCGTCTCCGATACCCGAAACAAACTGATCGCGCACCCTATCGATAGCAAAGTTAGCCGAAGGAACAAATCCTTCGGCTTCATTCAGGCCCAAAATAATGAGCCCACCCGCAGTGTTCGCAAAAGCGCTCACTGTCTCCCATACGTCTGCGCTCAATTTATTCGTGCAGGCTTTAACTTCTACCGATGCGTCATCAGTCCCCCGCCTGCGAAGGCGCTCAACGATAAGGCCAAGAGGTTCATCCAGCAGCATTGGCATTCCGCCTCTCTAAAACAATAGAGTTATCTCTCTAAAGTGTAGTATATCTCTCTAACTTTAGAGAGATAAGCACCTTATTTTAGAGAGACATTTAGAGAGACGAGCGCGACCTCTCTAATCATGGGTTCTTCTCTTTAAAGTGCGCACATCCCAACCGTACCTTAAGCTGCGGTGAAATAACTCACGATTAACCTGCCAAAAAGGGACAGGTTTGTTTTGGCGGGTTTTATCTGGGGAAACGCCGAATAGCCCCACATCCACAACCGCCGCAGCTCCATATCAGGCAAATGAATCAGTAGCGTCTATCCTAAATCTTGAGTATTTGTTCGACAGAACGGCCCCTGCCGGCTCCTGCTAGACTGGTAGATTCCCAACCGTCCATCCAGGAGCCTCAATGTCGCGCAAGCCCGCCTACAAGCAAGCACTTTCCATCGGCACCGCCGTGGTGCTCGGGTTTGCGCTGTTTACGGGATCGCTCGACGGAGCGCCCAAGTTGCTGTCGCCGCAAAGCGATGAGCAGGCGGCGGCTCTGGCCGAAAAACAAAACGAGAGTCCCAGCCGCACCGACGACGAGG
>CABSNA010000020.1 GCA_902478865.1 uncultured Collinsella sp. | reverse complement strand
CAAACGCGTGCTCGCGTACTCCACCATTTCCAACTTGGGCCTCATCAGTGCCTGCTTGGGTGTCGGCGCGCCCGAGGCCGTGTGGGCGGCCATCTTCCTGATCCTGTTCCACACAGTGGCAAAGTCGCTGCTGTTCCTGTGCGTGGGCACGGCCGAGCACCATATCGGCAGCCGCGATATCGAGGACATGGACGGCATGTTCAGCCGTATGCCGCACCTGACGCGCCTGATGATGCTGGGCATCATGGGTATGTTCGTGGCGCCGTTTGGCATGCTCGTGTCCAAGTGGGGCGCCCTGGTGGCGTTTGCACAGACCGGCAACGTGCTCATGATTATGGTGCTGGCCTTTGGCTCGGCAGCGACGTTCTTCTTCTGGGGCAAGTGGCTTGCCAAGCTTTCGGGCGTCGACCCCACGGCTCAAAACGTTGAGGTCAATGTCCATAAGACCGAATGGATGGCGCTCAACGCCATCGCCGCGCTGCTGATTCTGTGCTGCGTGGCGTTTCCGGTTATCTCGAGCGGTCTGGTGTCGCCTTACTTGGCCATGGTGTTTGGCCGCGTGCCGTACGTTATTGGCAAGGACGCCATGTATCTGATGGTGGTTATCGTGGCGTTTATCGCCGTGGTGCTGCTGACTTCATTCCGCGTGAGCAACAAGCCGCACGTAAACGTATATCTTTCGGGTGTGGGAACCGACAATTACCGCCATTTCCGCGGCTCGATGGGACACGAGGTGAAGGCCGAAAAGCGCAATTGGTATTCGGAGGACGCCCTTGGTGAGAAGCGCATTGGTCCCGCAGGTAGCGTCGTGTGCTGCAGCATTATCTTGTTTGCGCTTCTGTGTTGCGCGTGGATTGGGCCCGAGCGGCTTGCCATGAGTGCGCCCTCGGTGCTGCGCGGCAAGTATTTCGAAGGTTCGGGTGTCGTGGGCATCTTTATAGGCACCGTGGCGTTTGCCCTGCTGGCGCCGCTTGTGGGCGGCCTGATCGACGGCCTCGACCGCAAACTTTCGGCCCGCATGCAGGGCCGCGTGGGCCCGCGCCTGCTCCAGCCATTCTACGACGTTGCCAAGCTGCTGCGCAAAGCCCCTGCCAGCGTAAACACCATGGACGATACCTATATGGCGTGCGCACTCATCTTTACCGTGGTGGGCGGTGGCATCTTTGTGTCGGGCTCCAACACGCTGCTGTGCGCTTTTATGGTGACGCTCGCCGCGATCTTTGTGGTGCTGGCGTCCGCCTCGACGCAAAGCCCGTTTGCGCAGGTCGGCGCCGATCGTGAGTTGCTGCAGGTTATGAGTTACGAGCCCGCCGTTCTGCTGATGAGCGTGGGCCTGTATCTCGCCACCGATAGCTTTGATTCCATCGCCGTGACGGGGCAGTCGGCCCCCATCATCGTGTACAGCGCACCCATTTTCCTCGCGTTGCTCGCGGTGCTTACCATCAAGCTGCGCAAGTCGCCGTTTGACCTTTCGTACTCGCATCATGCGCATCAGGAGATTGTCCAGGGTGTCGCCACCGAGATGAGCGGCGGCACCCTGGCCAAGATGACCCTTATGCACTGGTGCGAGACCGTGCTGTTTTTGATGTGGGTGGGCATGTTCTTTGTTTGGGACAACCCCGTGAGCTGGGTTGTAGCCCTGGTCGTGATGGCCGCGACGTATTTTGTCGAGGTCCTGATCGACAACACCTTCGCACGCAGCACCTGGCGCAGCTGCTTTAGGCTCGGATGGGGTGTGGCGCTGGTGTTTGGCCTGCTCAACCTTATGCCCATCCTCGTCGACGTGTTTATTTAGGAGGCGGCATCCATGGATCATAAAATGTCGCGCTCGCCGTGGGTTATTCATTACGACGGCTCGAGCTGCAACGGATGCGATATCGAGGTGCTGGCCTCGCTCACGCCGCTGTTCGATGCGGAACGCTTTGGCGTGGTCAACACCGGCAACCCCAAGCATGCGGACATCTTTTTGGTGACGGGGTCGGTCAATGCCCAGAACCTGCCCGTCGTGCGCCAGATCTACAATCAGATGCTCGAGCCCAAGTGCGTGGTGGCGTGCGGCATCTGCGCGTGTTCGGGCGGCGTGTTCCGCGATGCGTACAACGTGATCGGCGGCGTGGACCGCGCGATTCCCGTGGATGTGTACGCGCCCGGGTGCGCCATTCGCCCCGAGACCGTGATCGACGCCATCGTTGAGGCGTGCGGCATCTTGGACCAGAAGGAGGCCGTGATGCGCGCCGGCGGCGATCCGCTCACCGTAGGCGGCGCTGCTACCTGGGACGGTGGCGTTGAGCTGGGCGAGGACGGGTTTGTGGCTGCTGCGGGGGCCGGGGCCGGTGTCGACGCAGGCGCGGCTGACGGTGCGCCCGCCGCTGCAAAGGAGGCCAAGTAATGCAAAAGGCTATCTATACCACCGTCGGGATCGACGAGCTCCTGCCGCATGTTCAGGTGCTCAAGGGCGTCGGCGCGCGCTTTGTGCAAATGCACGCCGAGCGCAACGTCGACGACGGCACGTATCGCTTGGTCTATACGTTTATCAACGTTCGTGCTGCTCAGGAGCAGATTGCGCAGGACGGCAGCTATGCGATCGAAAGCCTGGTGGTCGAGGGTATCGACCAGTACCAGGAGATTCCGTCCATCAGCTCGTACTATCCGGCGGTATTTCCGTTTGAGAACGAAGCGCACGACCTGTTTGGGCTTGCCATCACCGACATGCAGATCGACTTTAAGGGCTTTTTCTACCAGGTCTCGACTGCCGAGCCCATGAGCGTTATCACGCCCGAGGTGAAGGCCGCGCGCGAGAAGGCCATGAAGGTCCGTGCCGCCGCCGAAGCCAAGGCGCGCAAGGCCGCTGCCGAAAAGGCCGCCGCTGCTGCGGCTGCTGCAGGGGAGGGCGCTGCGAGCGCCGGCGATGCCGCGGGCTCCGATGCTCAGCACGATGAGGCTGCTGCGAAGGCCGCGCTCAAGGCTGCCGAGATGGAGGCAAAGCTCGCTGCCATGGATCCCGAGAAAGCAGCCAAGGTCCGCGCGGCGCTTGCCGCCAAGGCCGCCCGCGACAAGCAGAAAAAGGAGGCGTAAGGCCCATGGCACATCGCTCCGTCATTCCGTTTGGCCCGCAGCACCCGGCGCTGCCCGAGCCGCTTCATCTGGACCTGGTGATTGAGGACGACCGCGTTCTCGAGGCAATTCCGCAGATCGGCTTTGTGCACCGCGGACTCGAGAAGCTCACCGAAAAGCGCGACATGCACCAGTTTAGCTACATCGCCGAGCGCATCTGCGGCATCTGCGCCGTGGGCCACAGCTACGGCTATGCCAGCGCCTGCGAGCGCATGCTCGACATCGAGGTGCCTGGCCGCGTGCAGCATATCCGTACCATTTTGCACGAGCTTTCGCGCATTCACTCGCACCTGCTGTGGCTGGGCCTGCTCGCCGATGCCTTTGGCTTCGAGGCGCTGTTCTATCGGTCGTGGACCCTGCGCGAGCAGATTCTCAAGATCTTCGAGAGCACCTGCGGCGGCCGCGTGATCCTTTCGATTAACGAGATCGGCGGCCTTAAGCACGACATTGAGGACTCCGAGCTGGCGGGCATTGTCCAGACGCTCGACGCCATGCGTCCCGACTACGAGACCCTGGTGCATACGTTTTTGGACGACGCCAGCTGCGGCGAGCGCCTGCATGGCGTGGGCGTGATCAGCAAGAAAGATGCACTGGAGCTTTCGATGGTCGGCCCGTTCGGCCGCGCCTCGGGCGTGGATTACGACGTGCGCATGTTCGGTGACGGTGCCTATGCGGACCTGGCTGCATTTGAGCCCATCGTTGCTACCGATGGCGACTGCTATGCCCGCTGCCAGGTGCGTTGCGCCGAGGTCACGCAGGCCATGGACATTATCAAGGAGCTTGTCGGCAAGATTCCGCACGACGGCATCGGCGGGCGTACCAAGCTCACACCGGCCGACGGCGCGCGCGGCGAGGTTGTGATTGAGCAGCCGCGCGGCGAGGCGTATTACTATGTGCGCGGCAACGGCACCAAGAACCTGGACCGTTTCCGCGTGCGCACGCCGACGTCGCAGAACTTGGCGGGTCTGACGCATGCGCTGCAGGGCGTGCTCCTTGCCAACGTTCCCATGATTATCCTGACCATCGACCCCTGCATTAGCTGCACGGAAAGGTAGGCGCGGCATGAGTTTGCTGACATTTGCCAAGACGGCCTTGGGTTCTATGGTCAAGCAGTCGGTCACGGTTTGCTATCCGCAGGAGAAGCTCGCGGCGCCCGAGCGCTTGCGCGGGCATATCGTCAATGACATGGATGTGTGCATCTGCTGCGGCATGTGCGCACGGCGTTGCCCGGCGGGCGCGCTCGCGGTCGATCGCAAGGGTGGAACGTGGTCGATCGATCCGTATGCCTGCGTGGTGTGCGGCGAGTGCATCGAGAGCTGCCCCAAGCATTGCCTGACTATGGATACTGCCCGCGCCCCAGTCGCAGCGGACAAGACTCCCACGGTAGAAACCAAGCCGGAGTAGCGCGAAGACGGGGCCGGTGGGGCAAAAATGCCCCACCGGCCCCGCGCGCGAATGCGCGGTTGTGCCGTCGCGAACAAAACTATGCCAGTTTACGGGGCTGGAGAGCAAACCCCCGACCATGCCGAAAATCGCGAAACCAAAACCGCAGGTAGACGGCCCGCCATTTTTCAAAATTTGCGGGTATGGATGAGGGTTCTGGCTTTAGCCCCGAAATCCGGCATGGTTTTGAAATGGCACCGTATTGGTAACAGCCTCTAATCCCCCGGGGACGGAGGAAAACGGATCATTTTGGCCTCGCGAGGGCGCCCGCGCGACCCGCCCGCCACGAAATGGGCCTATCTACTACGTTTAAGCTACTGCCCTCAACCATAGCAAAAAACGCAAAAACAAAACCGCAGGTAGAACGCCTGCGGTTTTTCGTGAAACACGGTTATGGTCAGCGGTATCGGGTCAAACGTAGTAGATGGGCCAGTTTCGTGGCGGGCATCGCCAACTAATCCCCCGGGGACGGAGGAAAACGGATCATTTTGCTCCCGCAAGGTCCCGTATAGCGCCGTTTGCCGCTGTGCGCGCCCGCGACTTTTGAGTCGCACCCGTTTTCCTGCGAAAACGCTTGTGTCTCAACTTTGGTGAGACATTTGTCTCACGTCAAAAAATGAATCTGGAACGTGTGTCACCTGCCCTAATTGTGTCTCATTTCGTAACTTTAGGCTGATGCAAGGTCTGAGCCTGCGAGAAGGGAGACGCGATGAGTAAGTACACGAGGGGTCTCTTGGCGGTGATGCTGGCCGTAGTGCTGGTGTTGCCGGCTGCAGCATTTGCCATGCTGCCCGAGGCCAACGCCAGGTCCAGCACCGGAATGGACGGACCGACAATGAGCGGAAAGGTCGTCGTCGATCCCGACACCAGCGGACGCTGGGAAATCTGGGCAGCCGGCCACGGCAGTAATAAAGTAACAACCCAAAATGTCGGTCGAATCTGGACCGACAAGACGGTCAAGGCAACCGAGGAAAACGAAGAGTCGGACTTTTTGACCACGCTTTCGGCGATGTCCTCGACGTCTAATTCAACCGTGACGGTTACCACGCCGCTCGACATCGTGATGGTGCTGGATGCTTCTGGCTCGATGGATGATCCTATGGGTGGCGGAGATTCCACCAAGCGTATCGATGCACTGAAGAGCGCTGCGAACAGCTTTATCAATACCATTGCCAAGCAAAACGAGGGTATCGAGGGTGTCGATAGGCAGCACAGGGTTGCCATTGTTAAGTTTGCGGGTGATAAGACCAATAAGGTCGGCAATGACCAGTACAAGAAAGGGCAATTTTGGTACAACAACTCGCAGGTGATGAAGGGTTTGACCGATTGCTCTGGCGGCAACGTGAAAGTTCTTGAGGATACAGTTGCTGGAATCAAGCCAAGCGGTGCCACGCGTGCCGACTATGGTCTGGAACTGGCCGGGGATATCACTTCTGGCCGCGCAGATGCCAAGAAGATCGTTGTGTTCTTTACCGACGGCAAGCCAACGAGCTTCAGCGAGTTTGATTCTGACGTCGCCAAGGGTGCCGTGACGGCTGCCAAGAAGATGAAGGATGGCAAGGCCACCGTTTATACCATCGGCATCTTTAGTGGAGCGGACCCCGCTGACGATCCCTCGAAAGAGAGGACAAGCGACGTCAACAAGTTTATGCACGCCGTGTCGAGTAATTATCCCGATGCCACGTCGTATGCGAGCGACAAGCTTGGCACACGCGCGGAAAACTCCGACTACTACAAGTCGGCGACCAATGCCGAAGAGCTCAAGAAGGTCTTCGACGACATCTCACAGGCCATCACATCGGAGGCGCCTTATCCGACCGAAATCCATAAGGGATACGACGAGACCAAGTCCGGCTACATCACGTTTACCGATGAGCTGGGCGACTTTATGCAGGTCGACGGATTTACCGAAGTCGTCATCAACGGCACGCCGTTTACCGAGGTGAGCAAGACGTTCAACAAAGAAACCAATACCGACACATACGAGTTCGCCGGCAAGGCAAAAGACCTGCTCATCACCGTGCAGCGTGCTGGCGCTGACAATCCCCAGAAGGGCGATATCGTAACGGTTAACATTCCTGCGTCGTTGATTCCGCTGAGCCACTTTAAGACCGTAGACGGCAAGCTTTCGGTCGACAACGTTAAGCCCATTCAGGTGAAGTATGCCTCGAGCGTGAAGAGCGCCGCACTTGACAACCTGTTTACGCCCGAGAAGGTCACGGGGCTCAAGGACTACATCGAGCATAATACGACTGTCGTTGACGGCACCAAGACCGTGAGCTTCTACGCGAACAAGTGGAACGGTGGTGCGTTGGGTGATACGGTTGCGACCTTTGAGCCGGCCGACACCAACCGCTACTACTACTTCCAGAAGCAGACTCCCATTTACACGGACAAGGGCTGCACGCAGCCTGCAAAGAATTCGCTGACAGATACCGGCACCTATTACTACAAGGATGAGTTTGAGGAGCAGGGCGAGAACGGCGAGGCCAAGCCCGCCACTGCCGTCATCGAGTTTATCGGCGGCGACGCTGCCAAGTTTGACGGTGCTATTGTTGCCGACAAGGACGGCAACCTTTCGTTTAGCGTGGGAACCGCGCGTCTGGCCTTTATCGACGAGCTCCACACCACCAAGGGCAGCGTGGGCGGCAACAGCACTGGTACCGCGACCGACGTTCTCAACCCCAAGTGGAACAACGTGTCCGCCAAGGCGACCGCGACGCATGTCAATTCCTACCTGGGCAACAACGGCAAGATCAGCTTTGCGTATGACATGACGCCGGCAATGGTGAACACCAAGGCCAGCTTTGGTCTAACCAAGGTGCTCGAGGGCCGCGCCTGGACGGATGCTGACGCGTTTGAGTTTGGCCTGACGTCCGAGAACGGCGCCCCGATGCCTGCGACTACGACTGCGATCGTGCGCAAGGCCGACCTAGACGCCCAGGGCAAGGCTGCCATCGACTTCGGTGCGATCGAATACACCGAACCTGGCACGTACGTCTACAAGGTCAGTGAAAAGCACGCCGGGACCACGATTGACGGCATCGCCTACAGCGGTAACGTCGCGGAGATCGCCGTGACGGTGAAGCCCAATAAGAAGGGCGAACTGAGCGCTGGCGTGAAGGTGACCTCGGGTGAGACCGAGTTCAAGAACGCCTACGCTACGAATCCTGTTGAGTCCAGCGTAACCAGTCAGATTGCCGTGACCAAGTCTCTGACCGGGCGCGACCTTACGGTCGGTGAGTTCAGCTTTGAGCTGCGCGAGATTAAGGATGAGGACTCTGAGCTTATCGAGACCGTTAAGAACGCTGCCGACGGCAAGGTGACGTTCAGTGCCATCAAGTACACCGAGATCGGCCAGCACACCTACAAGCTGCATGAGGTTAAGGGCAACGCCGGCGGTATTGAGTACGATGACGCGGTCTACACCATCGTGACGACCATCGCCGATAACGGCAAGGGCCAGCTGGTTGCCACGCACGAGCTGAAGGACGCCAAGGACGTCAAGAGCATCGAGTTCAAGAACGCCTACACCACGAATGCTACCGAGGCATCGCTTACGGGTATCAAGAATCTGCAGGTTGACGACGCTCTGACCCCGGCTGATATCACCGGCAAGTTCACCTTTACCGTGACCGGTGAAGAGGGCGCGCCTATGCCTGCGAGCACGAGCGTGCACAACGACGTTGACGGCAAGGTCGACTTTGGCAAGATTACCTTTACGCTCGACGACCTTAACAAGGCTGTGGGCGAGAAGCCCGAGAAGCGCGAGCACACCTTTACCTACACCGTGACCGAGTCCGGTGAGGTCGCTGGCGTGACCAACGACGCTAAGCCGTCGCGCGAGGTTTCCTTCACCGTGACCGATGACGGCAAGGGGAATCTGCGCGTATCCCGCAAGCCGGACGGTGATGCGGCCTTCACGTTCACCAATACCTATAACGTGACGCCTGTCGAGACGAGCGTCACCGACCAGATCACCGCGAACAAGGTCCTGACCGGGCGTGAGCTCAAGGAAGGCGAGTTCTCCTTCGAGCTCGTCGAGGGCGAGGGCGAGGACGAGGACGCCAAGGTTATCGCCACCGGCACTAACGCCGCCGATGGCAAGATCACGATGAGCGCCGTGAAGTACACCAAGGCCGGAACGCACGCCTACACGCTGCGCGAGGTCAAGGGCGGAACCATCAGCAAGGGCGTCACCTACAGCGATGCCGAGTACACCATCGAGACCACCATCACCGACAACGGCGACGGTACCCTCAAGGCCGAGCATGTCCTGAAGGACGACGTCAAGGCTGCAACTTTCGAGAACGCTTACAGCGTGACCCCGCTCGACGCAGAGTTCGACTTTGGCCTGGGCAAGGCCATCGACGGTCGCGACTGGACGGACTCCGACAAGTTCAGCTTTACCATTACCGCTTCCGAGGGCACCCCGCTGCCCGATCCCGCAACCGTAACCGTGAGTAAGAAGGACGCGAAGGACGGCATCGCCGCCATCAAGTTCGGCAAGATCCACTACACGGCTGCCGGAACCTACAAGTATGAGATCCGCGAGAACGCGGGTAATACGGTCGGCATGACGTATGACTCCCACGTCGCGACCGCCGAAGTAACCGTGACCGAGGACGGCGATGGCAACCTGACCGCCAACGTCACCAAGAAGGAAAACGGACGCTTTACCAACACGTACCGCACTGAGCTTAACTACACCGCGGCCGGCGGTCTGTGGCTCAGCAAGTATCTGGACGGCCGCCCCATGACCGAGGGCCAGTTCACCTTTACCGTGACACCTGCTGACGACGCTTCGGCTCGCGCGCTCGGTCTGCTGCCCGGGGCCAACAGCTTCAAGTCTCCCGAAGCGGCAGAGGCAACGGTCGGACTGATCGACATTCTGGCTGGTCATGAGGTTAAATTTACGCAGGCTGACGCCGGCAAGACCTTCAAGTACACCGTGGCCGAAAAGAACGACGGCCAGCCCGGTTACACCTACGATGACGCCGTACGCACGGTGACGATCGCCATCGCCGACGACACCGCCGGTACGCTCACTGCTACGACGACCGTTTCCGGTGGTCCCGAGGGCACGCATGAGACGGTCCACAAGAGTGGCGAGAACAAGGTCGAGAAGGCCCTGGTGCCGTTCCACAACAGTTACAGCGCTACGACCAACACGCCTGGCGGCACCGCCGCTCAGGTCGTTGCCACCAAGACTCTGACCGGCCGCCCGATGGCCGACGGCGAGTTCTGGTTCGGCATCGCCTATCAGGGTGAGCTTGTGGCATACGAAAACCTCAAGCCCAATATCGGCGGGCACGTGAGCTTTGATACGCTGCACTACGACACTAAGATGCTTGCCAATCTTGAGGCGGCTGGGCTTGCCCATCGTACCGACAAGGACGGTAAGCTCGCTTGGACCATTAACTACACGGCCTACGAAGATTTATTCGGGCTGCCGAATGGCGTTTCCGCTACAACGTGGAGCTTTGGCTTTAAGGTTATCGTTGTCGACAACGGTGACGGTACCCTGACGGCGACGGTCGACTACGGCGGCGTCGAGCCCTTGTTCGAGAACGTCTACGGCGCCGACGCCGTGGATGCCGCGCTCACCGGTACTAAGAAGCTCCAGGTTGCCGAGGGCCTGACCCCGGCCGACATCACGGGTAAGTTCACCTTTACCGTGACCGCCGACGAGGCAGGTGCCCCGATGCCCGAGCGCACGACCGTAACCAACGACGCAGCCGGTAACGTGGACTTTGGCAAGATCCACTTTACGCTCGAGGACCTCAACCGCGCTCTGGGCGTGACGGACGATGCGACCGATAAGGCCGAGGCGGACGAAGCTGACGAGGCCGAGGCCGACGAGGCAGAGGCTGAAGAGGCCGACCCCGCCGCTGACGCCAATGTCGACGAGTCCGAGCCTGCGGCCCCCACCGCTCCGCGCTCGCACACCTTTGCCTATACGGTGACCGAGACCGGCAGCGCCCCTGGCGTGACCAACGATGCCAACGCCACGCGCAAGGTTTCCTATACCGTGACTGACGACGGCGCCGGACATCTGAGCGTCAAGCGCGAAGGCGACGACGGTGCTGCCTTCACGTTCACCAACACCTACAGCGTAACGCCTACCGATTCGTCCGTGACCGATCAGGTCAAGACGGTCAAGCGTCTGACCGGACGCGACCTTGCAGTCGGCGAGTTCACGTTCGATCTGCTCGAGGACGACGTGGTTGTCGCAAGCGGCGCCAACGACGCCAACGGCACTGTGACACTGAGTCCGATCAGCTACGAGGCACCCGGCACGCACACGTACACGCTGCGCGAGGCTTGCCCCAACGCGCTCGGCCTGTACAAGGGCGTCACCTATGACGGCACGACCTACACCGTCGTGACCACCGTCTCCGACAACGGCGATGGCACGCTGACCGTGACGCACAAGCTCGAGGGAACCACCGAGTCGGCTGGCTTTACCAACAAGTATCACGCCATGCCCACGCAGGTCTCCATCGGCGCCATCAAGGTGCTCGGGGGACGCGAGCTCAAGAAGGACGAGTTTAGCTTTAAGCTCGTTGGCGAGGGCATCGAGTCTACGGTTACCAACGATGCCGACGGTAAGATCAACTTCGACAAGTTCGAGTACAGCGAGCCCGGTACGTACGTTTACATCATCAGCGAGGTCAAGGGCGACGAGGCCGGTATGACCTACGACAAGTCCGTCTTTACCGCGACCGTCAACGTGGCCGATGACGGCGAGGGAAACCTCAAGGCGAACGTCGCCTTTACCAAGGGCGACAAGAGCGTCGAGGGTATCGTGTTCAACAACACGTACAAGAAGCCCGAGACGCCCGTACCGACGCCCGATCCCGGCACGCCCAAGACCGTGACGAATATCGTCAAGACGGTCAAGGGTTTCCTGCCCACCACGGGTGACCAGCAGGCCGCCGCTCTGCTTATGACATTTGTCATCGCCATGGCCGGCGTCGGAGCCCTGGTCTGGGGTATCCGTAAGCGCTAGGCACGTCGACAGCGCCCGGGGCCAAAAGGCCCCGGGCGGCCGGCAGGGCTAAATCCCGACCTACTCCTACCCCCAGCCGCCACGGAGGCATCTCCCTCCTCCGTGGTGGCGCTTTTGTGCGTTGGGGAGGAGGGCGCGCCACGAAACCGGCCCATCTACTACGTTTAGCCCCTTACCCCCAACCATGCCGAAAAGCGCAAAAACAAAACCGCAGGTAGAACGCCTGCGGTTTTGTTCAAAACGAAGGTATGGTCAGGGGTATCGAGTCAAACGTAGTAGATGGGCCGATTTCGTGGCGGGCGGTTTCGGCTGATCCATTGGGGACGGAGGAAAACGGCTCATTTTGGTCCCGCGAGGCTGGCGGAGACACTCGTGCAGGGCCGCCCGAACAAAACTATGCCGGTTTACTACGATGAATCCGAGATTCCTGACCACACCCGCATTTTTGCAAATATCGCAAGTGTTCTACCTGCGGTTTTGTAAGTGCGCAATTTGCCGTGGTCGGAGATATGCGGTTCATCGTAGTAAACCGGCATAGTTTTGAAATGGCATCAAATTGGCGGCAGCCAGCGGCTAGCCTCGCAG
>CABSNA010000019.1 GCA_902478865.1 uncultured Collinsella sp. | reverse complement strand
GAATCAGCCATGGTGCCACCTTGCGTACGAGGCTGAACAGGGCGAAGATGCCGCCTTCGTTGTGGTTATCGGCCTTCATGGCGATTAACACGTACTTGACCGTGGTCACGAGCGTCATGGTCCAGATGACGAGCGAGAGCGCGCCCAGGATCATGTCCTCGCTGACGGTACCGATGCCGCCGTTGTTGGCGACAATTGATTTCATGGTGTACATGGGGCTCGTGCCGATGTCGCCATAGACGACGCCGAGCGTTACGAGCAGCATACCAGCGGAGAGGGGGATGGCTCCGTGCCCGCCTTGCCCGTGCTGGTCTTGGAGGTTTGCCTCCAGTTTATTGTGTGCCACGAGGACTCCCTTAGACATCCGGTTATCTGTCTAGGACAAAAAACTTTATGCCGTCTTTATACATACAAGAGCAGTTTGGCACATCGGGTTATTTTAGACAATAATCCTCAGCTGGGGATTATTTATCTACGCAGGTAGCATTTCAAAGCAGGGGCTTTTAAGCACGTGCTGTCTGGGCGATGCCAGCCTTGGCGTTTGCGCGTTTGCCGGCGAGTTCGCAAAAAATCGCGCCGCCGATGATAAGCGCGGCGCCCATCAGGCGGACCGGTGTTATGGCTTCGCCCAAAAGGACGGCCGAGAACACGACGGCCGAAAGCGGCTCGAGGTAGCCGACGACCGCGACGGTCTGGACGGGCAGCTTGGCGACGGCACTAAAGTAGAGCAGGCAACCGATGCCGGTGTTGACGACGCCGAGCATGACGACGGCGCGCCAATCAATACTGGTGGCGACGCCGGCGGACAGGAATGAGGGAGCGCCCTGCGTGATGAGCGTGAGGACCAGCGCGGTCACAAAGGCGGCGCTCACCTGGAGCGTGGAGTTCTCGAGGCCTTCGATGTGTGGCGCACCCTTGCTAGCGATGACCATCAGCGCATAGCAAAATGTCGAGGCGATACCGCAGACGATACCCGCAATGGGCATATTGCCGCCGAGGCCTTGGGCCGCGATGAGGAAGGCGCCGCAGGCGACGGCTATGAAGCCGGTGATTTTACCACCGGTCAGCTTTTCGCCGAAGATGAGCGGGGAGAGCGCCATGACAATGATGGGGCCGCAGTAGTACAGCAGCGAGGATACGCCGACGCCGATCGTCTGGTAGGCGCGGAACAGAAAAATCCAGCTGGCGCCCAGCGCAGCTCCCGAGAGGAGGAGGGCCGCGGCTTCGCGGGGGCGAGATGGCGCCTGCAGTTTATGGCGTTGGGTGATGGCAAGGATAGTGACAAGCGAGAGGGCGCCCAAAAACGTGCGCAGTAGCACGATATCGGAGCTCGGCAGCGCGATGGCGGCGGCGATGATGCCGTTGGAGCCAAACAATAGCAATGCTGCTAAGTACGTAAACAGTCCGTTGTCCATGCGCTTCCGTCCCCTCTATATTCGAGCATGTTCACTATGGGTGAACTGGCAATAGAAGAAAAGCGAATATAATGCATGGCTAACATGACAAAAATTCATGTAAAGGTGGGGGCGTGTCGTGGAAACGAATATTCAAAAGATGCAGGTGCTGCTGGAGACGGTGCGCGCCGGAAGCTTTACGCGTGCTGCCGAGCGCCTGAGCTATTCGCAGTCGGGCGTGAGCCGTATGGTGGCCGATCTTGAGGCCGATTGGGGCTTTAAGGTGCTCGACCGCAGTCGCGAGGGCGTAGTGCTTTCTGCCGACGGGCGGCAGGTCATGCCGGCGGTCGAGGCGTTATGCGAAGAGTTTGGCCGCCTGCAGCGACGCGTGGACGAGATGCGAGGGCTCATGCGTGGCAAGATCTGTATCGGTACGTTTTCGAGTGTGGCGACTCATGTACTGCCGCCGGTGATTGCGCGTTTTCGCGCCGATCATCCGGATGTCGATTACGAGCTGCTGATGGGCGATTACTCAGAGATTGAACAATGGGTGGCTGAGGGTCGTTGTGACCTGGGCTTTATCCCACGTGAGCCCCGAGAAAACGGCATGGCATCGCGGTCTTTGGTGCGCGACGAATTGATGGCGGTAGTGCCGGCAGACTCTTTGCTTGCCACGGCGGAGGTCGTTTCTCTTGCCGATTTAGCCAACGAGCAGTTTATTCTGCTAGAACGCGGCACCGATGACGAGATTACGCCACTGTTCCGTCGGGCGGGGCTGACGGTGTGTTCCAAGCTGTCGACCTGGGATGATTATGCGATTATGGCTATGGTCGAGGACGGCCTGGGTGTGAGCATTCTTCCCGCGCTCATCTTGCGCCGTTGTCAGTTCGATGTTGCCGTGCGTTCGCTCGAGGGACATCCCCATCGGCAGATCAACGCCATATACCGCACCACTGACGTTTCGCTTGCGGCGGCTCGTCTCCTTGAATATCTCTAAAGGCGCGTACCTGTTGTCCACTTTGGGACAATCCTCGGGGTTCGGTACATTTTCTTATGAAATTGAACTTTCGAATGAGGTACCGCGTTATACTGCTTGCTAAATTGAACCATGGTTCAATTCGTGTTCTATAAATTGAACTTTGCCAGCAAGGAGGTTCCTGTGGCCCAAGAGACGTTTAGCGATCGCCTGCGACAGGCTATGTCCGATCGCGACGTTCGCCAGTCGGACGTGATCCGCGCATCGGAGATGCTCGGCAAAAAACTCGGCAAGAGTCAGATGAGCCAATATGTGAGCGGCAAGACGATCCCGCGGCGCGATGTGGCTGAGCTGCTCGCCCGTATTTTGGAGGTCGATGTTACCTGGCTGCTTGCCGGCGACGCCGATCAAGGCGAGGCATCATCACCCCGCAACGATTCCAAGCCCGAACCCCATCCCTCAGCTCAAATTGCAAGGAGCACCACCATGCGTACTTTTTCTAAATCCACCAAACTCGACAACGTCCTGTATGACGTGCGCGGTCCCGTCGTCGACGAGGCCGCCCGTATGGAGGACGAGGGCGAGCGCATCCTCAAGCTCAATATCGGCAACCCGGCGCCCTTCGGTTTCCGCACGCCCGATGAGGTCATCAAGGACATGCGCCAGCAGCTGCCCGACTGCGAAGGCTATTCCAACTCGCGTGGCCTGTTCTCCGCGCGCAAGGCGATCATGCAGTATTCGCAGATCAAGGGCCTGCCCAACGTTCAGATGGAGCATATCTACACGGGCAACGGCGTGTCCGAGCTCATTCAGCTTTCGATGAACGCGCTGCTCGACAATGGCGACGAGATTCTGATCCCCAGCCCCGACTATCCGCTCTGGACGGCGTGCGCAACCCTTGCTGGCGGTCATCCCGTACATTATCTGTGCGATGAGCAGGCGGATTGGTATCCCGACCTGGAGGATATGGAGTCCAAGATCACGAGCGCGACCAAAGCCCTCGTCATCATCAACCCCAACAACCCCACGGGTTCCGTCTATCCGCGCGAGGTGCTCGAGGGCATCGTCGAGATTGCACGCAGGCATCAGCTGATGATCTTTGCCGATGAGATCTACGACCGCCTGTGCATGGACGGCTACGAGCACGTCTCGATTGCCTCGCTCGCCCCCGATCTGCCCTGTGTCACCTTTAGCGGCCTTTCCAAGTCGCACATGATCGCGGGCTATCGCATTGGCTGGATGGTGCTTTCGGGCAACCAGCGCTGCATGAGCGACTTCATCATGGGCATCAACATGCTCTCCAACATGCGCCTGTGCTCCAACGTGCCGGCTCAGTCGATCGTCCAGACGGCGCTCGGCGGCCATCAGTCGGTCAACGACTACATCCGTCCCGGCGGTCGTGTCTACGAGCAGCGCAACTTTGTGTATGAGGCACTCAGCAAGATTGACGGCATCTCGGTGGTTAAGCCGCGTGCGGCGTTCTACATCTTCCCCAAGATGGATGTTAAGAAGTTCAACATTACCGATGACGAGCAGTTTGCCCTCGACCTGCTGCACGAGAAGAAAATTCTGATCACGCGCGGCGGCGGCTTTAACTGGGGCGAGCCCGACCACTTCCGCATCGTGTACCTGCCGCGCATGGAAGTGCTCAAAGAGTCGCTCGAAGACCTCGCCGACTTCTTTGACCATTACCGCCAATCGTAGGGGATTAGGTGCCTGCCGCCGCAAGAATCGAGGCGTCGCAGGATAGAGATACGACAGCGAGCGAGCCGCATTTGCGCCAAGGTGACGTGAAATGAGAGGGCGCTGACCTTCTGGTCGCGCCCTCGAAATTGAACGTCAGATTGGCGTGAATGCGGCTCGCGCAGCGTCAAGTGGTCCGCCGTTCGGTAGAACGGCGGAACTAAATAACAATCCCGTTGCAGTGGTCGATTTCGTGCTGGATGATCTCGGCGGTGTAGCCCGAGAAGTTTTTGATGCGGTGAACGAAGTTCTCGTCCAAATACTCAACCTTAATGCGGCGATAGCGGGTACAGGGACGCTCGCCGATCAGCGAGAGACATCCTTCGCTCGTCTGATAGGCATTGACCTGCTCAAGAATTTGAGGGTTGTACATCAGGAGTGTCCTGTTGCCGTCCTTTACGCAGATGATGCGTTTGCGCACGCCGATCATGTTGGCGGCGAGGCCCACGCACTCGCACTCATGCTCGTGGAGTGTATCTAGGAGATCCTGCCCGGTCGCGGCATCGTCGGGTCCCGCGTCTTCGGAAGGCAGACGCAAAAAGAACTCGGATTTCATGATGGGCTTAATCATGGCGGGCTCCTCATGTCTTATGCTTTCGTGGACTTTTAATAATAGCGCGGAAGGAAAGCTGTGCGTCCGCGTTACAATCTTTCGACGTTGGACCATGTTGCCAGATTCGTCGTGTACGGCGTCTGGCGTAAGTCTAGGGCTCATTTTTCGCCCTGGACTGTTCCTCTGGGGCGATGCGACTGTCGTTCCAAGAGGAAGGAAATGCATGGGGAGCAAATCTCAGCAACAAGTTCAAGTAGCGCCATCGGCCACTGCGGCGATTCTCGTCGTAATGTATATTGCAGCCTTTATTGCCGCGTTTAACGAGAACATCATTAACGTGGCGTTGCACGACATTATGGCGGCCTTTTCGGTGAGTGCCACCACGGCGCAGTGGCTCGTTTCGGGCTACATGATCGTGACGTCGATCTTTACGGCCATCATGGCCTTCCTGTCCGGCCGTTTCTCGACGCGCAAGCTGCTGTTTTTCGCATGCGGATGCATGGTCGCCGGCGAAGTCCTGTGCCTGTTCGCTCCGTCATTTAGCGTTTTGCTGCCAAGCCGTATTTTGCAGGCTGCGGGATCGGGCATCTTGTTCCCGCTCATGATGAACGTGGTGCTGTCTTGCGCTCCGCGCGAGAAGCTCGGTCTGTATCTGAGTCTGGGTGGTGCCTGCATTACGCTGGGGCCGGCGTTTGGACCCGTGATTAGCGGTCTTATGTGCACGTTGTTTGGCTGGAGGGCGGTGTTCGTAGTGCCGCTGGTGGGCGGCATTGTGGTCGCTGCGGCGGGCGTAAAGCTTGTTCAGAATGTCGGAGAGCGCTCGAATACCACGCTCGATATTCTGTCGGTAGTTTTGCTCGCCGCCGGTATTACGGCTTTTGTGTATTCCGTAGGCGAGTTCTCGACCAATCTGATTGCCGGCATCGTGACGCTCTTCGCTGCCACTGTGCTGCTCGGCCTGTTTGCGGCCCGCCAGCTCAAGCTCGAGCATCCGGTGCTTAACGTGCGTCCCATGGTGAGCGTTCGTTTTTGGCCCGCGTGCCTGCTTGTGGTGGTGTCGATGATGACGACGTTCTCGATGAGCGTTTTGTTGCCGCTCTATTTTGAGGGCGCATACGGCATGACCGCACTTGTTGCGGGCCTGCTCATTTTGCCGGCAATTGCCTGCAACGCCGTGACCTCGATTGTGGGCGGACGCGTGATGGATGCTCGCGGCGCATGGCCGCTGCTGCCGGTCGGCTTTGCCCTGATTGCCGTGGGGCAGATTGCAATCTCGATGACGGCGGCAAGCATGAATATCGGCGTCGTCGTGGCGCTGACCGTTGTGGTGTATGCCGGAGTCGGTTTGGTGCTGAGCCCCTCGCAAACGGCCGGCTTGGAGACGCTACCCGCCGCTGAACATCCTCACGGAACGGCATTGCTTAACACGTGGAATATGATTGCCGCATCGTTTGGCCCGTCGCTGTTTATCGGTCTGCTCTCGAGTTCTGCCGCGACTGCCGGCGCGGCTGGCGCTGCGACCGACGTTGCCCAGGCGATTGGATTTGCAACTGCCGTGCGCGTGGCGGCTGTGATTGCCGTGGTCGGGTTCGTGGCGTCGCTGGTGTACGCTCGTCGCGAGTCGCACATGTCGCATTAATGTGTGCACATAGATTCTGCAGCTAGATTAGATGACGACACCATAAACTAATGGACGTTTTGCCGAGAGGCATGAATGTTTAAAGCGCAAAGAGTGCGCGACGGGCCCCGCGAATGGGGCGATGATGCCCGAGAGGGCCAAGAAGGAGTCTCATGTCCGAGAACGAAGAGATCATGAACGAGACCGAGAACGAGACCATGGCTGCCGAGGTTGAGGCAGTCGAGACCGTGGAGACCGAAGCTGCCGAGGTTGAGGCTGCTGACGAGGTTTCCGACGAGGAGGAGGCCGAGGTTGTCGAGGCCGCCGTTGATTACGATGACGAAGAGCTGATGGACAAGATGCAGAAGGCCGCCCGCCTGCTGCGTAGCCGTCGCTTTGCTATTTCCAAGGAGGAGGAGGCCAAGGCCGAGCGCATGGCGAACATCGAGCGCGCCATCAAGCTTCTTGACCTCAAGCCCAGGATGGAGCAGAAGGAAATGTCCGACCTGCTGGGCATGCGCCTTCGTGAGCTCGATGGCCTGATGGCCGAGGCCGAGGCTGCCGATCTGGTCGGCCGCATCGACGACGCCGAGGGCGATATGCGCAAGATCGTCGTCTTCGCTGCCGAGGATGCCGCTGAGGGCCTGGTCGAGCTTGCCAACAAGAAGGAGAAGCTCCTGCCCGAGCTTTCTTACGAGGAGGCCACCGAGCTGATGGCCGCTCTCGATAAGGTCATTGCTCCGCTCGTCGCCATGGGCCTGGACGAGGACCGCGGTCCTCGCGGCGGTCGTGACGATCGCGGTGGCCGTGGCGGCGACCGTGGCGGTCGCGGCGGCTTTGGCGATCGCGGTGGCCGTGGCGGTGACCGTGGCGGTCGCGGTGGCGATCGCGGCGGCCGTGGCGGCTTTGGTGACCGTGGCGGCGACCGTGGCGGTCGCGGCGGCTTTGGCGGCAACCGTGGTGGCTATGGCGACCGCGGCGGCAACCGTGGCGGCTTTGGCGGCAACCGCGGTAACGACCGCGGCGGTCGCGGCGGTCGCGGTGGCGACCGTGGCGGCCGCAACGGTGGCGGCTTCCGCGGCAACCGTTTTTAGTTACGGCGTTTTACCAAACGCCGTAACGGGCCGACGCTGCGCGGGCCGCATTTGGACAATCTGACGTTCAACTTCAAGGGCGCGACCAGAAGGTCAGCGCCCTTTCGTTTCACGTCACCTTGCCTCAAATGCGACCCGCTCGCTGTCCGTCCTCTGCCTGCGGCGTTGTCTTGCTCCGGATGCGGCAGTTAGGGACGTTCCTTTTCTGCCGGCAGCTTGGGACACTCCTTGTAGTCATTGGGGACGTTCTTAAACGACTACATAGAACAAGAGTGGATGATCTCCCGGTTTGAGCCTGCATCCAAGCTTAAAGTGGGAGATTATCCACTCTCATTTCGTTTGTTGATTTCGATGCCTACATTTGTAGGAACAGTTCGTGGAGGCGGGTGTCTTCGTCGAGTTCGGGGTGGAAGGTTACGCCGAGCTGGTTGTCTTGGCGGGCGGCGACAATACGACCGTCGACTTTCGCTAAGGCCTTGGCGTCGCCGTGGACCTCGACGATGCGGGGCGCGCGGATAAACGTCAGCGGCACTTCACCGTCGATGCCGGCTATTTGCCCCTTGGTTCGAAAGCTGCCGAGCTGCCTGCCGTAGGCATTGCGCTCGACGAGCACATCCATGGTTGCCAGGCGCGGCGTCCCCTTATCGTCGTGGGCGGCAAGGTCGCGCGCCAGCAGAATCAAGCCGGCGCAGGTGCCCAGGACGGGCATGCCTTCAGCGATACGGGCACGAAGCTCCTCGAGCATGCCGAGCTCGGCAAGCAGCTTCCCTTGAACGGTGGACTCGCCGCCGGGAAGTACCAGACGGTCAAAGTCCTGCTTCAAATCAGCCGCCTGCCTCAGCTCAATACAGTGTGCGCCAAGCCCGGATAGTCTTGCCTCGTGCTCGGCAAAAGCGCCTTGGACCGCCAGCACGGCGACCGTTTGGTCTGCATAATCGCTCATGTGCGATCCTTTCTGCCGGACTAGCGTCCGCGCTCCTCCATGATGATTTCGATCTCGTCGGCGTTGATGCCCACCATGGCCTCGCCCAGGTCCTCCGAAAGCTCGGCGATGAGCTTGGCATCGGTGAAGTTTGCCACGGCCTTGACGATGGCGGCGGCGCGCTTGGCGGGGTCGCCGCTCTTAAAGATGCCCGAGCCGACAAAGACGCCCTCGGCGCCCAGTTGCATCATCAGCGCGGCGTCGGCAGGGGTCGCTACGCCGCCGGCGGCAAAGTTCACAACGGGAAGCTTGCCCGTGGCATGGACCTCGCGCACCAGCTCGACCGGAACCTGCAGTTGCTTGGCTGCCTCAAAGAGCTCATCATCGCGCAGGGCAACAACGTCACGGATCTGCTTTTGGATCTTGCGCATGTGACGCACGGCCTGAACGACGTCGCCCGTACCCGGCTCACCCTTGGTGCGAATCATCGTGGCGCCTTCGGCAACACGGCGCAGCGCCTCGCCCAGATCACGGGCGCCGCAGACAAACGGCACGTCAAACTGGGTCTTGTCGATGTGATAGACGTCATCGGCAGGGGAGAGAACCTCGGACTCATCGATGTAGTCGATCTCGATGGCCTGCAGGACCTGCGCCTCGACAATGTGGCCGATGCGGCACTTGGCCATAACAGGGATGGAGACGGCCTCCTGGATGCCCTTGATCATCTTGGGGTCACTCATGCGCGATACGCCGCCGGCGGCGCGGATGTCGGCCGGGATGCGCTCGAGAGCCATGACGGCGCAGGCGCCCGCCTCCTCGGCGATGCGTGCCTGCTCGGGCGTGGTGACGTCCATGATGACGCCACCCTTGAGCATCTGCGCGAGCTCGCGATTGAGTTTGACGCGATCGGCCTTGCTGGTCTGTTCTGCCATGGTTGCTCCCTTGGTTGGCATGTGCATTGCTTGACGGAACATCCTATCGGGGAGCTGGGTATGGCAAAATACTCAGTTTTCGAGATAATAATAAGGTCAGCTTAATACCAGATTGAACAGCTCGATAAGGTCAGGTGGCAAACTCATGCTTGACTACAATTTGGAAAAACGTGGCGAGGCATCGCTTTATGAGTATGTTTACCAGCAAATCCGAGATGATATTGTTGCTGGACGTATTGTGGCGGGGGAGCATCTTCCGTCTAAGCGCGCCTTTGCCAGTCATCTGGGAATCAGTGTCATTACCATCGAGAATGCATATAGCCAGTTACTTGCCGAGGGCTATATTTGCTCAATGCCGCGTCGTGGCTACTACGCTTGTGAGCTTCCGGATGCACCGGTTTTGGCTTCGACTGCGGAGGGCATCGACCGAGATGCCGCCTCTGCGGGTCCCAGCGCGCATGATGTCAACGGACAGGTTGAGCTGTTCGATGCACTTTCTCCTTCCGCTTTGGAGGCGGCGCGGCTTTGGCAAAGCGCACTGCGGGCGACGCTGACATCCGAAGACGAGCGAGAGATCTTTTCGCCCGCACCGGCACAGGGCACCGTTCGGCTACGATGCGCAATTGCTCATCATCTGCGCGGGACGAGGGGTATGAATGTCGACCCCAATAACATTGTTATCGGCGCAGGCGCTCAGCTGCTCGATACCATGTTGGTTCAGTTGCTTGGAGCCGACAAGGTGTATGCCGTTGAGGATCCGGGCTATTTGCGCCTGACGCGCATCTATCAGGCTATGGGCTGCGAAGTTCGACATATCCCGTTGGATGACGACGGCGTGGACTTGAGCACTCTGCAGAAAAGCGGGACCGATGTCCTTCACCTGATGCCGTCTCACCAATATCCAACCGGCCTGGTGACGAGCATCGCGCGCCGATATGCGCTACTGAGCTGGGCTGCTGAACGGCCGGGTCGATATCTCATCGAAGATGACTTTGATTGCGAGTTTCGCCTTGCCGGCAAGCCGATTCCCGCGCTCGCGTCGATCGATGCCGCTCATTCGGTCATCTACACCAACACGTTTTCGAAGAGCCTGTCATCGGCGTTGCGTTTGGCGTACATGGTGCTGCCCGATGAGTTAATGGAGCGGTTTAGGCGCAACCTTGGTTTCTACGCCTCGTCGGTGAGCTCTGTTGACCAGGTCGCTTTGGCGCGTTTGCTGGAATCGGGTGATTACGAGCGACATGTGAACCGCGTGCGCGTTCGTGCTCGCGAGGCGCGTGATGGCCTGATGGCGCTTGTGCGGAAGGTATTTCCGGCAGGAGAGGTCTCGATCGAGCATGCAGACGCGGGCCTTTACTGTATCGTGGTTGCGGAGCGTGGAACGGGCGGAAGCACTTTTGCATGGGCCCTCACGCGCTCGAGCATCCCTTTTATCGATATCGGTGACTGTTTTTGGTGTGCCGATGGCGCATCTGTCCCTGAAAACTCAACTCAAATTCTTGTTCAGTATGACGATCTGAGTCCAAAAGTACTAACTACCTTGGAATTGCAGCTAATGGGGGCACTCTGCAACCTAAGTGAGTAGACTTTAGCACTTTGGCGACCAGGCAGTTTTGTAACAAGCTATCTACCTGCGGTTTTGAAAAGCAGGATGACCGGCCTGCTCGGGATGTTCAAAGAAGTCTACTCACTTGCCGCGCAAAGCTTCTGCATGAGAAAAAAATGGGGTTTTCAACAGGGTTTCGTCCAGCTCTCGACAAGCTTTTGGCCAGTTGGGGAGGGCTGTTGAAAACTTGGCAGTCCGCTCGGCGCCATTTTTGGTGCGTTCGCGCCAATGCGTGACTGACTGGGTTGAAATTCGTGTTTTCCTGTGCCTATGAAGGATCTACTTTGTGACATATCGGCTTTTAGGTACTGGCGTTTGCCTCCTCAAGTCCGCGCTTTGTGTCCGCCGCTTCCACGACCGGAAGAAGACCGGCAGCGATATGATCTCGCCCGCAACCCGACGGCTGCGGTCGCGCTCGGTTTTCCGTTGCATACATTGGTTCAGACGAGAAACAAACGGACTTGTCCTGCCAGCATTAGGCAGCGGCTATTTCTTGGTGAGCTCCCCAGGGAATCCGTGCTGGAAACGGAGCATGGATTTTTGATTACGTCTCCTCTACTGACGGCATTCATCATGTCACGGCATCTGACGGATCTTCAGCTTCTTTTGGTATTGGCGGAGATGTGTGGCTTGTTTGCGGTGTGTGCCCTGCCGGCGTTACTTGAGACGGAGCTTTCGCGTGCAATTGATTCGGGTGCGATTTCGACAACGTTCGGTTGGGCGCGCTGCCCGTCCGAGGACGGCACCGCCTCAAATTTATGGCGTCGAGACGCTTTGGTTTTGGGCGGAGACCTTGACCGTTTTTGTTCAGATGTTTGTGGGATGCGTTACGGCAATAGATTTATGGCGGTATCGCAACTCGTTCCATTGGGTGCCGCGTCGCCTTTTGAGGTCGAGGCGTATTTGCTACTTGCACTGCCGCGATCCCTGGGAGGCGAAGGTTTTTGCGGCATAGAGCTTAATGCGGCATAGAGCTTAATGTTGAAGTGATGCTAAACACAAGTGCTCGAGCGATTGTGGGAAAGTCCCGTGTATATATCGACCTACTTCTTTCTTCACCGGACGGTAGGCGACAGGTGGCCATTGAATGTCAGGGAAAGGCCTCGCACGGACGCGCAGGGGATGGCTTGCGTGACGCTGACCGCATGACGGCCCTTCAGGCCATGGGCTACGATGTACTTCTCCTGACACACAGACAGATATCCGATGAGGGTAGATTCCGCGCGATCGTTAAGACCGTATGCAGGATGCTCGATGCTGAATATCGTGATAAAAGCTCAGATGAGCAAAGGGCTGAGGCATTACTCCGGTCTGAACTATTCGTTGACTGGACAAAATTGGG
>CABSNA010000018.1 GCA_902478865.1 uncultured Collinsella sp. | reverse complement strand
TCGCCCGCCCAGTGGGAACGTGTGGTGGCGTTGGGCATCGAGGACTGGATCGCGCGTCAAAAGGCGGCGGGGCGTATTCGCCAGATTGGTTTTTCGTACCACGGCAGCGCAGCTGACTTCCTGACGATGCTCGATGCATATGAGTGGGACTTTTGCCAGATCCAGTACAATTACGCTGGAGAGCGATATCAGGCGGGAACAGCGGGGCTCATGGCCGCCGCCGAGCGAGGCCTCGCGGTGTTTGTGATGGAGCCGCTGCTGGGCGGGCGTTTAGCGGGCAAGCTGCCGCCACGGGCCCGCGCTGTGCTCGATAGTGCCCGTGACCCGCATTTGCGCACTCCTGCCGCCTGGGGTCTTTCGTGGGTGTGGAATCATCCCCAGGTGACCATGTTGCTTTCTGGTATGACCGATACCGCGCAGGTGGATGAGAACTCGTCACTGGCAGACCTCGCGTTGCCGAATTCGATGACTGCCAACCAGCTCGACACGATCGCGCACGTGCTGGATGAGTTTGAAAAATCGAATCGCGTGCCCTGCACGGGATGCGGCTACTGCATGCCATGTCCCAAGGGTATCAACATTCCCGGCTGCTTTGCCGCCTACAACGCGAGCTATGCGCACAGCTGGTTTACGGGGCTGTCGCAATACTTTACGGCGAGTGCGGTGCGCACAAGCGAGGCCAAGCTGGCGAGCAATTGCGTCAAGTGCGGCAAATGCGCGCGCCACTGCCCGCAGCATATCGATATCCCCGAGCGTCTCGATGACGTGCGCCGGCGCTTCCAGCCGGGCCCCGTAACGGCCATGCTTAAAGTCTTCGGCAAAACTCGCTCCTCATGACCCTTTTATATCTTGTGATGGAATAGTTCCTGTTTGCGGCAGAATAAGGCATCAACAGGAACTATTTCACCGCAACTGATGGGAGGCTATCGTGGGTGACCGAGGTTTACGTAATGATTCGCGTGAGGTTCGTTGGGGCATTTTGGGCGCTGGGCACATTTCTCATCGATTTGCCCCGTCGCTCAAGAAGGTCGACGGGGCACGGCTGGTGGCTGCGGCCGGCCGCACTCCTGCACATGTCGAGGAATTTTGCCGAGCGTTTTCGATCGATGCTGCGCATGGCCATGCCTCGGTCGACGATAACGGCAATGCGGCTTATGACGCGCTGATTGCCGACCCCGATGTCGACGCAATCTACTTGGCTCTTCCGCATGGCATGCATGCGCGTTGGGCCTGTCGCGCGCTGCGCGCCGGAAAGGCCGTGCTGTGCGAAAAGCCGGCCGTTTTGAGTGAGGAAGAGGCTCTCTCGATTGCCTCCGCCTCTCGTGAGCGCGGCGTGCTGTTTATGGAGGCGATGAAGAATCGGTTTTGCCCGATGCGCACTCGCGTGAAGGACTTGCTTGCGTCGGGTGAGCTTGGCCGTATTGTCTCGATTGAAAGCGTGCAAAAGCTCGATTACGGCGAGCCTCCTTCGGGCTATCTGCTTGATTCGTTGCAGGGCGGCTGTCTATATGACATGGGCTGCTATGCGGTCGGTTGGTTTGAGGATTTGCTCGCGGGCGCGTGCGAGGTTTCATCCCGTGAAGTTCGCTGGCGTGACGTATCAGGCGGCCGCGTCGATTGGGCCGACGAGATCCGTATGAGCGTCGGCGGTATACCCATTCATATGGTGTGCGACGGCAAAGCAACATATGAAAGCCGCTTAACGATTGCCTGTGAGCGAGGCTCGTTGGAAATCGAGCGTCTCCATCGCCCCGAGCTCGCCCATGTGAAGTATTCCGACGGTCGAGTACTCGAAATCGATGCACCATTTGAGGTTGATGATTTCTACGGCGAAATCCAGCATGCGACCCAGCTCATCCGGGCGGGGAAACTCGAGAGTCCCGTCATGCCCCTTGCCGCCACGCAGCGCTGCGCGCGCATTATCGATGCAATCCGTCTAGCCCTCTAGGACTTGGCGCTGACGCGTAGGGGATCATGACGCCGGCGCCCGTGGTGCCTGGCGGCCCACATCTCTGATGCCCCTTTTATAACTTGCGGTGGAATACGGTCTGTTTGCGCCAAAATAAGGCACCAATAGACCGTATTTCACCGCAACTGATGAGGGGGAGTTGGAGATGCTGACGATCGGATGTCATCTTTCGACGACGAAGGGCTATCGGGCAATGGGAGAGACGGCGTTGTCCATTGGCGCCAATACCTTTGCGTTCTTTACGCGCAACCCGCGCGGTGGCAAGGCAAAAGACCTTGACATGGATGACGTGGCGGCCCTGCGCGAGCTTATGGCGCAAAACGACTTTGGACCGCTGGTGGCGCATGCCCCGTATACCTATAACCCCTGCTCCGCTAAGGAGCGAGCGCGCGAGTTTGCCCTGGAGGCCATGGCCGAGGATCTGCAGCGCATGGAAGCACTGCCCGGCAACTACTACAATTTTCATCCCGGTGCGCATGTGGGACAGGGGGCAGACGTCGGCATTCAGATGATTGTCGACACGCTGTGCCAGGTGATGTTTGAGGGACAGCAGACGACGGTATTGCTTGAGACCATGGCAGGCAAGGGCACCGAGGTGGGCCGTAGCTTTGAAGAACTGGCGTGCATTATCGAGGGCGTTGCCGCCAAGTGCCCAGAGCTGTCCGATAAGCTGGGCGTTTGTTTGGACACCTGCCATGTGAGCGATGCCGGCTACGACATCATCCATGATCTGGACGGCGTACTCGACGAGTTCGACCGCGTGGTGGGTATCGATCGCTTGCATGCCGTACACATCAACGATTCGAAGAACCCTTGTGGCGCCCATAAAGATCGTCACGAGTGCATCGGCAAGGGATACCTTGGCGGCGAGGAATTTGGTGGCGGTATGCAGGTTATGCAGAATATTGTATCGAATGGCCGTTTGCGTTCGCTGCCGTTTATTTTGGAGACTCCGAACGAACTTGCAGGTTATGCAGCTGAAATTAGACTATTAAGGTCATTGCAGCAGTAACGACTGTCACAAAGTAGAGTATTCAATTCACGTTATGGGTTTGTTTCAATCAGTTTTCTCATTGCAGATTCGTAATTCCGGGTGCATAATAGCCAACAGTTTTTGCAGACCTCTGAATCAAACGAGGTCACTGGAAGGAGACTGATTATGAAGCTGAAGAAGCTTGGCGCATTTGCCGCCACGGGTGCTATGGCGCTCGCCCTCGCTCTGACGGGCTGCGGCTCGTCCAACGCCACCTCTGGTTCTAATGCCGGTTCCAGCAGCTCTGACGACGCCAAGGTCGAGAAGGTCGACGGCTCCAAGGAGTACGCACTCGTCAAGGACGGTACGCTGACCGTCGGCACCTCTGCCGAGTACGCTCCGTTTGAGTACAAGGATGACAACGGCGATTATCAGGGCTTTGACCTTGAGCTCATCAAGGCTATCGGCGACAAGCTGGGCCTGGATGTCGAGTATGTCAACAATGACTTTGACACGCTTGTTCCGGGCGTCGCTTCGGGCGCCAAATATGACGTCTCCATCGCGGCTATCACCGACACGCCCGAGCGTGAGAAGGAAGTCACTTTCTCCGATTCCTACTACATGGACGATCAGGCTATCGTGACCAAGGTCGATAACACCGACATCACGGCCGACAACTACAGCGAGAAGCTCAACAACGCCGACGCTACCATCATCGTCCAGTCTGGCTCGACCGCCGAGTCCTTTGCCCAGGAGAACTTCCCCAAGGCCAAGATCGTCCCCTACAAGGACGCCACCGAGTGCTTCAGCGCCCTGCAGTCCGATAAGGGCGACGCCGTAGTCACCAACCGCTCCGTTGCCAGCCAGCTGACCGCCGAGCAGTTCAACACCTGCCAGACCATTAAGCAGATTAGCACCGGCGAGGAGTACGCCATCGCCATCAACCAGGGCAACACCAAGCTCAAGGACGACATCAACCAGGCCATCAAGGACCTGACCGACGACGGTACCGTTGACGCCCTCATGGCTAAGTACAATATCAAGTAAAATAGCTACTTGATTGCTCGCGGGCCCTTTCCGCTTTGGCGGAGAGGGCCTTTGCGCTTCTCTTGACGGAGAGCATTTCCGTCTCGTTTTGCCGGCAACTTCTACGATAGGAGCCACCTTGTCTCGACTGAACAAAGGGGCTGCGGAGCAGCGTTTTCCACTGCCCGCCTTGCTCCAAAAGCTAGTCTGCGTCATGGCCGTGGCGCTCGCGCTGGTGTGTGTGGGGACATATGCGCCCACGACCGCCCAGGCGCTTGAGACCGCAAAGATTACCGCTCGACCCAACACCGGTTCGGGCAGCGCTGTGGTCGGCGGTACCGAGACGCGCATTACCTGGGAGGTCCAGGCCGATGCCGATGAGGAGCTGAGCGGTCTTTCTTTGACGTTTGTCGACGGCACGACGTTTGGTACCGATGACACGCGATTGACGATGCTCTCGGGCGAGGACCTCATGGATCGTACGCCCATGAAGCCCACGTGCAAGGCTGACGGCCAGACGCTCAAGATTGATTTTGGCGAGACGGCGCCTGCCGGCGGCTTTTTCCGTGTCGAGGTTTATGGTGTGACGTTTCCCGTCGAGGGCGGCGATGAGGTCTTTAGCGGCACCTATACGCTCGCTGACGGGTCGACCAAGAAGATCTCCAAGATTCCGTCGGTGGAGATCAAGGGCGTGACGGCCTTCGATAACTTCCTGGCCGATCTTAAGGAGCAGCCGTGGGTCGAGGCCTGGAACTCCAATATGTTCCTGCGCCTGTTCTTGAACCCGGTCATTTTGGTCCAGAGCCTGCCGATCGTCTTCAAGGGCTTCCTCATGTCGCTCTCGATCGTGCTTGTGGCGTTTCCGCTGGCAATTCCCTTCGGTTTCGCCCTATCGCTCATGCGCATTTCCAAGTCGCGCATCCTGCGCTGCCTTGCCGGTATCTACGTGAATATCATTCGCGGTACGCCGGCGTTCCTGCAGATCTATATCGCGTTCTTCGGTCTGCCGTTGGCCGGCGTCAAGGTTGATGACTACGTGCTCGGCGTCATCGTCATGGCCATGAATTCGTCTGCCTATCTGTGTGAGATCTTCCGTGCCGGTATTCAATCGATCCCCAAGGGCCAAAACGAGGCTGCTCGCTCTCTGGGCATGAATGCCTTCCAGACGCTGCTCTACGTTATGATTCCGCAGACGTTCCGCAATGTTTTGCCTACGCTGACCAGCGAGTTTATCTTGCTTTACAAGGATACGTCGCTGCTTGCGGCCGTGGGTGTGGTCGAGATCGTCATGAACGCCCGTACCATCGTGGCCACGACGGGCTCCATTACACCGTACGTGGTTGCCGCCCTGTTCTATCTGGTCATCACCCTGCCGCTCGCTCGCTTGGTGAGCGGTCTTGAGGCGAGGCTTTTGGGCACGACCGAGACCAAGAAGAAGCGTCCCGCCAAGAGCGCCGGACAGGTTGTCGCGACGCCTGCCGATCACATCGCCGGTCTGTAAGGAGGTCCTATCATGAGCGAAACCAATAACTCGAACGAGGTCGTCGTCAGCATCAAGAACCTCCAGAAGGCCTTTGGCGACAACGTGGTCCTGCGCGATATCGATCTGGATGTGCACAAGGGTGAGGTCGTTGTGGTCTTGGGCCCCTCGGGCTCGGGCAAGTCGACGATGCTTCGCTGCATCAATCGTCTGGAGCATCCCACGAGCGGCTCGATCATCGTTGAGGGCGTGGACGTGTGCGCCAAGGGTGTCGACCTCAACAAAGTGCGCACGCACCTGGGCATGGTGTTTCAGCAGTTCAACCTGTTCCCGCACCTGTCGGTCAAAAAGAACGTCATGCTTGCGCAGCAAAAGGTGCTCAAGCGCAGTAAGGAAGAGGCCGAGAAGATCGCCGTCGAGGAGCTGACCAAGGTCGGTCTTGCCGAACGCATCGATTTTATGCCGAGTCAGCTTTCGGGCGGCCAGCAGCAGCGCGTTGCCATCGCCCGCGCCCTGTCGATGAACCCGCACGTCATGCTCTTTGACGAGGCCACCTCGGCGCTCGACCCTGAGCTCGTGCGCGACGTCCTGGGCGTCATGCGCGACCTGGCGCACGACGGTATGACCATGATCGTCGTGACGCACGAGATGGGCTTTGCCCGCGATGTCGCCGACCGCGTCGTCTTTATGGACGGTGGCGTCATTGTGGAAGAGGGTACGCCGAGCGAGGTCTTCGACCATCCTAAGAGCGAGCGCACCAAGGCGTTCTTGGGCAATATCTCGTAGCCGGTTGATGTAACTGCCGTTACAAAAGAGCGGGGGCTGGACTTGAATCCAGCCCCCGCTCTTTTGTAGGGATGGGGGTGTGCTTTGATGCAGGCTCTTTTGGAAGCCCTGGGTTCGTTACGCGAGCTCGGCTCCGAGGGCCTTGCAAGCGGTCTCGCCCTCGTCGTCGGGCGCGTCGTAGCAGATGGTGGAGTCCACGACGTTGACGCCGGCATCGTCGGCGTCGGCCTTCCAGTTGTCCATCCACTCGCCCTCGGCCCATGAATAGGAGCCAAAGAGGACGACCTTCTTGTCGCCGAGAGTCTCCTTGACCTCGTCCCACATCGGCTGGAACTCATCGTACTCGAGTTCCTCAGAACCCATGGCGGGACAGCCGAAGGCGAAGGCATCATATTCGGCGGCCTTGTCGGCAGAGAAGTCGGCGCAAGGGATGACCTCAGTCTCGGCACCTGTGGACGTGGCGCCTTCGGCGACGAGGTTTGCCATGGCCTCGGTGTTGCCCGTGCCGCTCCAGTAGACGACGGCGATCTTGCTCATGTTGAGTCCTTTCAGTTGTGCGGCAGGTTGCCGCGGCTTCTATGTTCTATCGGGTTGCCTGGGCAAGTTGCGCCAAGCTGCAGCCCTGCTGATAGACAAAGGTGAAGTATTGGGTGCAGGCACGGTAGGCATCAAATGTCGCAAGTGCCTGCTCGACATTTGCGTAGACCTTCCAGGCCCCAAAGACCTTGTAGTTCTCGCCGCGCTGGACGATAAACTCGTGCACGTCGTCGTAGGGATATCCAAGGAAGTAGCCTATTTCGTGCGGAAACTCGCAGGTGCAGTCTTTGCTGCAGCTAGCTTGCTGGGGTAGTGCGCATCGAGTCTGGCTACAGGCGCATTCCGCGACGTTATTGCTCGCGAGCGTGATGCGTGATGCCAAATGCACAAGACATGCCGAAAGGTCTCTCGTGTCGTAGCCTTCCGAGGCGAGCGCCGTTTTGGCGCGAGGGTCCGCGAAATAGGTGGTGAGGCTTTTGGTTCGGTACACGTACACGAGCGCTCCGCAGGGCCGCCAGACCAAAACACTCAGGTGGATGCCAAGCGGGTCAAGCTCGCGGTTGCACTGGGCGATAACGTTGAGCAGGCGTGCTCGGCGTTCTGCGATGGTTTCTGTTGCGGTCGAGCCGTCCTCGTGGGCGTAGATGCCTGGATAGGTAAAGAGCGATGCCGGCTTGATTCCCGCGAGCGTGGGGGAGCAGTTGCGCACGACTGCTGCCTGAAACGTTGGGATGTCTATGGTTCGAGTCACGGTGTTCCTTACGGATCTAAACTGTTAGCCTAGGAAAACTTATACACGAAAGTAAGCCATGGTCAACAAAAAAGTTTGAAGAGGGAAACTAATTGACCGAACAGACATGATTTTGGGTTAAGATGGGGACACCCCATGGGGGTATCTAGATAGGGCTACTTGAAAGGGGAACGCATGAGTGACTTGCTCAACCCTGCGAATCTCATCGTGCTTGCCGTGATTGTCGTTGGCATGTTCTTTGGCCTGCGTCGCATTGTCGCTTCGACACACGGAAAGAGCTGCTGCAGCGATGGCGCGAGCGGTAAGAAGGCCAAGAAGGTAGTGGTTGCGGATACCGATCCGTCCCACTACCCCTATAGCGATGAGTTGCTCATCGGCGGCATGAGCTGCGATGGCTGCGCTCAGAATGTGGCCAATGCCCTCAATGCGCTGAATGGTGTGTGGGCAACGGTAACGTACGCGGACCACACGGCTCGCGTACGCTCGAAGCGCCCGGTTGATCGCGACACACTCGAGACGGCGGTGAGGGGTGCGGGCTATTACGTTATGAAAATGTAGGCGTTGCCCTCTCCGGTGGGTACCAGCCTCCTGCCCATTGTGACTATCGGCATCCAAAAATTTGCGCAAAAATAACCTTTAGATGCGGCAAAAGTGGAGTTTGGTGACGGTTTGCGCGGAATTCACTACCAATCGAGCATCTATTAACCCGTCCAAAAAATTACAGGTGTATACTTATACACTGGTTATTGCTGTGCTCAGATTGCAATTAACCGTGGACAGAAATGAAGAATGCTAAAACTGGGCTTTAGGACAGGGGAGGCTATAACCTTATGAACGAGTGGGAACACTTGGCTTGGTGGCAGCGCTTGCCGCTATCTTGGTATCGCCGCTGCCGGCGCACGCCGAAGACGCATCGGGTGCCGTTACCTACAATGCGGGAAATGGGTATTCCTTTGAGAAGCTCTCGCATCCTACGGTAGGAACGTCGCAGCCGGATGGCATCGTCGACTACCAGGGTAACGGTGCCGTTGCCGTTCCGGGCGCCGATGGTAATACGGCCAACAACGAAGGCGATCGCGGCCAGAGCTACACTTGGGCGGCTGCGAGCTATGGTGACTGGCTTTATGTGGGCACCTGCTATGCGGCGATGGGCAACACGCTGACGCTCATGAACAGCACGCTGGGCGATTCCTTTGATGTCGAAACCATGCGCCTGACGCTGGAGGCCATGTTTAACGGTACCTTCTTCTATGGACAGCAGAAGGAGGACGGCACGGCCGACAAGGACAGCGGCGGCATCTTGGTCAAGATCAATACCAAGACCGGTGAGACCAAGCTGCTACTCTCTGAATCGCTCAACGGCGTCGCTCCTTTGTTCCGCAATGCCGTGAGCTATAAGGGTAAGCTCTATTTCTGCGGCAGCGTCAGGACCAATGGCGGCAAAGGCGGCCTGCCTGCTGTATACGAGATCGATCCTAAGACGGATGAGTACAAAGTTGTCTATCAAGGCCTTTCGAGCATGCAGGATTACGGTGCTGCCTACAAGCAGGGCATTTCTACCGGTATCCGCGGCATGTGCGTCCATGATGGCCAGCTCGTCATCAGTAATGTGGGTAAAGACGCGAACGGTAATTTTGTGTCGACAATCCTGACGTCGTCTGACCCCTCGAAGGGCCAGGACAGCTTCACCGAGATTGCCAACTCGGAGACGCTGTTTGGCTATCCGGCGATTCGCTATAAGGACAGCATCTACGGCGGTGCCATTTGGGATATGGTCTCGTACAATGGCCATCTCTATGCGACCATCTGCACCGGTACGCCCGAGAACGCTCCCGATGATAATTCCATGCAGTCGTTTGCCATGGTCCGTGGCGACAAGAATGCCGACGGCAGTTATTCGTGGACTCCCATTGTCGGCGATCAGAAGACGGACGGTGCAAAGTACTGCTTTGGCATCGATCCTGCCCGTACCCGTTCTGGCGCTGCCAACCTCATCGTCTACAACGACTACCTCTATATCGGTGAATACAACGACGAGGAGATTGCCCTCGAGCGCATCCTGTTCAACAAATCCAACACCGAAGAGGGCGGTAAGAGCAGCATGGGCGGCGTTGACTGCTCGTTTGTGAATGCCAATCTTGAGCAGTCGGTTAACATCTATCGCATGGACAAGGACGAGAACATGGAGCTCGTCGTTGGCGATCGCACCGACATGTTCCCCGAGGGCGGTATTTCCGGCCTGACTTCGGGCTTTGGCCGAAACGAGAACCAGTACATTTGGCGCATGCAGAAGTTCGACGGCAAGCTGTATATCGGTACCTTTGATACCGCGAGCCTGCTTGAGCCGATCGGCCAGTTCTCCAATGGCGACATTATCGATATGACGCCCGAGGAGTGGGACTCTCAGGTTCAGCGCCTTAGGGACCTGCTCGATCACCTGCTCGACAAGAAATCGCCTGACGACCCCATCGTTCCCGTGAACACGCTTGCGGACGATGATTCAAACGAGGCCGTCGAGGTCGATGATTCGAACGAAGCTGCCGAGGTTGATGATTCAAACAAGGCCGTCGATGTCGATGACGAGAAGACCGAGGTTGCTAAGGGCTTTGGCGATCTGAGCGATGCGCTGGAGGATGCCGCGGGCGGTCTTTGCGATCAGGCCGCGACGATGTCCCAGGACTTTGAGGACGACGCCGCTTATGTCCAGAAGATCGATGGCGAGATCGCGTACTTCAAGTCCTTTGCCGACCAGTATCAGGACATGCTCGATAGCTATGAGAGCCTTAAGCAGCAGTACGAGGATGCCTATGGCACCGAGCTGCCGAGCGATATTCAGGATGCGCTCGATAAGCTGCTGAGCGAGGAGAACCTCAAGAAGTTGCAGAGTGTCCTTACGTGCATGTGTTACCTGCGCGATGCCGAGCGCGGCTTTGATATGTATGTGACCGAGGACGGCGTGAACTTTACGACGCTGACGACTAATGGCTTTAACGATCCGTATAACCATGGTCTGCGCACCTTTGCGGTGACCAACCAGGGTCTGTGCCTTGGTACCGCCAACCCGTTCTATGGTTGCCAGGTCTGGATCCAGCGCAAGGAGAATCCGGTTGATCCCGGTACTCCGGATCCGACGGAACCCACCGATCCTTCGCAGCCGGGTGGCGGCGATCAGCCTGGCGGCAGCCAGACGGGTGGCAACGACCAGTCGAGCAGCACCACGACCACCGTCACGACGACCGCTAAGAAGACTCCGAAGGACGGCTCGCTGCCTCGCGCTGGCGACTCGACCCTCACGCTGGTCTTGGGATTGCTGGTTGCAGCTGCCGCAGTGCTTGGCATTGCTCTCGTCTTGCGCAAGCGTTCTCGTCGCTAGGCTCGTCCGCGTAGCTCAATGTCTTGGATATCGTCGAAGTCGATGGCGATATCCCTGAGTTTGAGCAGCTTGAATGCGGGTAACGCTTCGTCGAGAATGCCCGTGCGGCTACGATAGCCGTACGTATCGTAATAGGTGACGCGCACCAAGTCGCCGCGTTTGAGGCCCTCGAGCTTTTTCGAAAGTTCGAGGGCTTTTTCTTCTGTGAGTTCGCATTTTGGCTCGGCGGTGATCTCTTGTTTACGCACGAGCTCGTAGTATCCCGTGAGGGCGGCAAAGGGCATAAACTGCGCGGCACGGCCGGCGCGGACGGCGCCGTTGGCGGTGAGTTTGGGGTCGGCGGAGCGACGTCTTCCCTCGGGGTCCGCTAGGCGTTCAAAAGGCGTCGGTGGCCGCATCGGCTGTTGTTGGGACTTAGGCACGATGTCCTCCTACCTGATCGTTGCGTTCGCGTGCGGTGGCGCCGGCGGTAAAGCTTAATCCCTTGACGAGCGCGTTCTTGCCGTACTTGCCCTTCACGGCCAGGACGGCGCGCGCCAGGTCGCGCTCGCGCTCATCGGCCTTAACATCGCTGAACAGGTCGATAGTGGCAAATTCCTCGGGCATGAGGTTGCCAAATCCCAGGTTGATGCGCTTGACCGGTCGTTTGGGATCGACAGTCTGCGCCCAGAGCTCATCGAAATAGCCCATGATCTTCTTAAACGAATTGGTACGCTCGGGCAGCTTTCGCGAGGCGTTAGAGTGTGCAAAGAGTGCGGCGTAGCCACCACGCGGTTTGCCGCCGTGCTCTCCCACAAAGATGCCGTCGATTGCCTGTGCTTCGCGCACCAGGCGGTGCCGTTCGTCATCGCGTTGGACGGGCTTGGGCGCACGGGGTGCGAGCTCGGGGCCGGCGGTTGCGGCGGGTTCTATGCTCGACGTGCTCGAACGCAAATGCCCGCATCCGTCTACATATTGCGCCGTGCCGCTGGCGTCGAGGCGGCGTATGTCGGCTCGTTCGCTCGCATAACCTACGAAGAGCGAGATGCTGTCGCAGACCACGTGCTTATCGACTAAGTCCAACACGGCGTTGTCGACCATCTCGCGCAAGACGGTGTAGGCCTGCTCATAGGCATAGCCTTTCGATAGCACTTGCCCCGTGGTTGTTGAGGTTGCCTGTGGGCGATAGGCCTGAATATCGGCGATGGTTGTCGGCTCGCGCCCGAAGGCGTGGTCGATGAGATATTCGGCGTTGACGCCGAGCTCGTCGTAGAGCAGGTTCTCGTCGAGTGCGGCGACGCCCATCAGATCGTAGACGCCGTATTTCTCGAGACGGGCCGCCACGCCGGGGCCGATGCCCCAGATGTCGGTGATGGGGCGATGGGGCCAGATCTCCTTGCGAAAGGTCTCGTCGTCGAGTATGCCGATGCGGCTGGGTACGTGCTTGGCGGTAATGTCGAGTGCCACCTTGGCTTGGAATAGGTTGGGGCCGATGCCAACCGTTGCCGTGATACCGGTGCGTGCCAGGAC
>CABSNA010000017.1 GCA_902478865.1 uncultured Collinsella sp. | reverse complement strand
TACACGCGTAAGATCGTCGGCAGCGTCAGATGTGTATAAGAGACAGCTTTACCACGACCCCACCGACCTTTACCAACAAGTACTCGACCACGCTTCCCGAGGCGGGCGGTGCCGGCTTGACTATGACGTATCTGGCTGGCGCTTCGCTGCTGTGCTTTGCCGCGACATGGATGCATGCTCGCCGCCATCACGATCAAGATCGAGGTGGTCGCCGTGAGTAAGGTGCTTCGTCATTTGTTGACCGCTGTGGCTATAGCCTTGGTTGCCGTCTTCTCTTTCGCGATTGCTCCTGGGACGGCGCATGCTGCCGACACCGGTGCCATTACGGTGGACGGTACAGTCGCGACTCGGTATGACGCGTACCGGATCTTTTTGGCGACCGTTGCCGACGATGACGATGCCGGCCAAAAGGTCGCAACCGATGTAGCGTGGGCAAACGACGCAGTTCGCCAGGCTGTTCTTCCCGTGCTTCATGATGCTGGACTTGATGGTTCGGCATCGACGGCGCAAGCGGCTGCCGAGTGGCTGAATGCCGACGGGCATATGACGACCGCACTGACGGCAAAGCTCGCCCGTGCGATTTGCAATGCCGACGCAACTTCTGTGGCCCTTAACGCGGGCACGGCGGCCGAGCTGCCCTGCGGCTACTGGCTCATCGTCGCCGACGACGACGCCATCGTCCAGGGCGAGGCCGGCACCGCGCCGATCATGGCCCTGGTGGGCGGCGGCGCCGTCACCGTCAAGCCCAAGGCGGCGACCCCCAAGGTCGCCAAGCACGTGCTGGAGGACGGCACCGCCGCCTGGCAGAAGGCCGCCGACGCCACGGTCGCCGACGACCTGTACTGGCGCCTCTCTGCCACGGTCCCGGCCGGGCTCACGGCCTACGACGCCTATACGGTGCGGTTCGTCGACACCATGAGCGCCGGGCTCGACCCCTCCAAGGTCGCCGCGAGCATGCGCGTGTACGTGGCGGCGGGCGCGGACGGCGGCTTCGACGCCGTCGCATGTGAGGGCGGCAACGCCAGCTCGACGCCGGCTAAAGGGTGGACAGACATTGCTTCACAGTGCAAGGTCTCGATCGAGGGCAATGCCTTCACCGTGCGCACCGGCGACCTGGTCGCCGCGCTCGGCGGGGCCGACGCCTTCACCGCGGGCGCCCGCGTGGTCGCTGTCTACAATGCGCCGTTGGGGGCCAACTGCAATCAAGGCGTTACCAAGGGCAACCCCAACGAGGTCTACCTGCGTTACCCGCGCTCTCCCCTCGCCGACCAGTCCGTCGACGCCGGATTCACCCGCACGTCGAGCGATGAAGCGTGCGCCTACACCTGGGGACTCAGTCTGACCAAGCGCTCAAGCTCGGACGATAAACCGCTCGCGGGCGCCAAACTGCGCATCATCGATGACCGCGGGCGCATTCTAACGACTGACGGCTCGTGGTCGACGGATGCCGACACGTGCGTCACCACGGGCGCGGACGGCCACGTGGAATTGAGCGGTGTGGACGCGGGTGTCTACACCGTCGAGGAGGTCGCGGCTCCCAAGGGCTACACCGCCTTTGAGGGCAAACGTACGGTGACGGTTACGGCCGAGGGCCTGGACGTTAAACAGGTGGCGGCCGCGAAGCCCAAGGTGACCGTATCGGTCGAAAGCCCCCTACGGGTTGATACAGCCGATGCCGGGACGGGTTCGATTGAACTGTCGGTGCTCAACACCCCAAGTAAAGAAGCAAATCGAGGCTTTATGCCCTCGACGGGAGATAGAACGTTGGTGCTGGTGGCGGTTTTGGCTGCCATCGGAGTGGCGGCTATTTTTGTCGCGCTCGCCATCAAGCGGGGAGGAAGTCGCCGTGCAAAATAATTGTCCCCCCTGCTCAATGGCGTACTGCCTCCATAGTGAGTGACGCGCAGGCCTACTGACCTGATGATCATTGGTTTTGAAAAAGCTACTTGAGAACCCTCCAAGAAAAGCGGGGCACCTGGTCGATGCGATCGAGTGCCCCGCTTCGTTTGTTGGCGCAAAGTAACCTGACCCCTTTGCACCACCACAAAGGTGCCTGTCCCCTTTGTGGTGGTTGGTGGCTAAGCGGTGGGGAGTCCCGGCGTGTTAGCCGACTGCTGCGGCTTGAGGCGGACGTTGCGCCAGATGATCTGGATAACGTAGCCGAGCATAAAGACAAAGGCCACGCCGCTGATGAAATCGCCTACGAGGGGAAGCCCCGTGAGGGCGCCTGCGATTACGCCACCAACGGCTGCCATGGCGTAGCGGTTCTGGCTGTGTCCGACCATGCGGGCAATCGCGCACCCCGCAAAGGCACTCGACACCAACGCGATGCCGATAACGCCGCACAAGAGGGCTCCGGCAAGCGACAGACCAGCGATAGAGATAATTAGCAGTAGGACGGCGGGGACGATAGCAATCGTGCCCAGAAGACCGCTCACCCACAGGGACATGGGGCGCTGGTGGAGCATACCGGCGGCGCTGGCAGTCGCACGCGGAAAGACGAGCTCGAGCAGCAGAGCGACAAAGCAGGTCGAGAGTGCCGCGGCGACGATACCGCCGATGACATCGTTAACGGTGGAAGTATCCTCGTTCTCGGTGCGGTCGATCTTGAGTGCGCCGACCTCGGCTCCCGCGGCGCGCTCGGGGTCCTCGGAGACGTGCGCGTTCACGGTGCCGGTGATGTGGGCGTTCTTGCCCAGGATGAGCTTGTCGGCCCAAACCTCGACATCGCCATCGACGGTGCCGTCGATGGTTACCGTATCGCCCGCGAGCGCTGCCGACTTGGTGGAGCCTCGCAAGGCAACCGTCTCGCCTATCGCATAGAAACAGTTGGCGGTGCTGTCGGAATTAAGCACGACATGCTGACCGACGACCGTGACGCTGCCATCAACCGTGGTCTTGGCAACGTCGATGGTGCGCGCCGCCAAGCGGACGGCGCCGCCCACCGTGCAGTCGCGGATAGAGAGGGTATCGCCTGCTGCAATTATGTCGCGGCCGATGGACGCATCGTCCAAGTTGAGGGCCTGACCTGCCCAGTACAGGTCACCTTCGACGCCGGACGAATTGGCGTCATTGTCGGTCGCAAGTACGTTGCCTGCGGTGTCCGTGCCGGCGAACGACGCCGTGGGAAGAGCGGTGAGCGCGAGCGCGATGAGCGCGAATGCCATAAGCAGGCAGCGACGCATCTTGTGTGACGGCGCCGTCGCGGTTTGATTGAAAGCCATGGTTGATCCTTTTGTTAGGTGTTCGGCATATACCTAACAGGGTACCCAACGCGGGGGCGCTCTAAAAGAACCTCTCGGTTGCATTTCGAAGGGTCGTGCCGTGCTGTCTACTTTTTACGGTGCAAGAAGCGCGCGATATCTTCTTCGGTGGGGCTTTTGATGTCAAAGCGCAGCGAGAGCCAGCGCAGACCCATGGTCACGACAACGCATACGACCAGCGCGGCGACATTGCTCATGATGCCGCTCATAACGAGACACACGTAGCTTGTCGATCCGGCGATGGCGGCGATGGCATAAAAGTTGGTACGTTGGAAAATGCCCGGAACCACGCCCATAAAGCCGTCGCGCAACATGCCGCCGCCCACCGCGGTGAAAAAGCCCATCATGATGCATACGGCCGGCGCAAAGCCATAAACCAGTGCTTTGTCCGCTCCGGTGGCGGCGTAGATGCCGACCGAGATGATGTCGAGCAGGGGAATGAGTTTTTCGGGTTTGTCGACGATTGCCGGGAAAATATAGATGATGGCTGCCGTGGCAATGGAAAGCGGGAGTGCCATCGGCTGGTTGAGGATGTAGACGTTGCCCACCTGCAACGTCATGTCGCGCAAGAGACCGCCGCCCAGACCGCAGACCACCGCGAGCGCGACCGCGCCCACCAGGTCGAGCTTGTGCTCGCGCGCAACCAGTACACCCGAGATCGATGCAGCGACGACGGCGAACATCTCGAGCCAAAACGGAATAGCGACCATGGCATCCGAGGCATGTGAGGTAATGGTTACGGCAGCGACGACGGGCAAGATGGGGTCCTTTGGATTGTGGGTTTAGACAATGCCCGTACATAGTACATGGTTGGCGGGCGTGGCGACCCTATTGCTCGGTAAACGGTCGGGACTGGGTACGGTCATAGGTTCCATGTTAGGGGATCCGGGTTGATGCTGAACGCGATGGGGGCGTGGTCGAATAGGAGGGATGTCCAAATTTTGAGCTCCGCTCAAAATTTATCCGGTCGGCTTGCGCCGACCGCGCCACGGGCGCGTTTTCTTTACGCTCCGCGCCCTGGCGGGTTCGAATCCCTCCTCCTCCGCCGTATTTGCTTGTTAGGGACTCAAAACAAAAAAGCTCCCATTCCCGGGAGCTTTCTCAACCAAAATGGCGGAGGAGGAGGGATTCGAACCCTCGTGACCTTATACAGGCCAAACGGTTTTCGAGACCGCCGCATTCAACCACTCTGCCACCCCTCCGCGTGGGGTAAAAACAAAGCAGGCTCGAAGGCCTGCTTTGGAATTAACTGGCGGAGAGTCAGGGATTTGAACCCTGGAGACGCTTTTGACGCCTACACGATTTCCAATCGTGCTCCTTCGGCCACTCGGACAACTCTCCGTTAAATGCGAAAGTTAGTATACACGAGGAATCGTAAGGTGCAAGCCGAAAACTTAGCATTTTTTGATCCACAGTGTCTCGCGCTGTGCCTAAAACGCACGGCACATGCAGTCTGACCAGCAAAATCATGCTAAGCGAATTGCTCAAAAAAGGACTTTATAGACCACGAGCAAACGAATTCAAAATCTTTTTGGTGATCAATTAGACCACTGGTATGTATTTCGCGACCACAACCATGTGCCCGTTGACCTGTGGCTTGGCTCAGCTTGTCCCCACGGCACCGTATCTTGTCCACAGATCCGTCAAGCTTTTGGTCAGCATTTGGTTGGAATGCGCATGAAACGTCGTGCGAGTATGGGCATATGTGGAGGTCATGAGGTTGTAGCTGCAAATTATTGCAGCCTAGGAGGTTGAAAGATATTATTACCAAGTCTTTTCCTGCTTCAGGCGCACCTTCACGACCTGAAGCCACATTTGCCCAGAGGAGGTGACAATATGAAGGCTTATGAACTGCTGTTCTTTGTTGACCCGTCGCTCGACCCCGAGACTCGTCTCGCTGTTATGAAGCGTATCGATACCACGATCGCTGAGGGCGCTGGCAAGGTCGACTCCGTTGACGAGTGGGGCAAGCGCAAGCTCGCCTACGAGATCAACGACCTCACCGATGGTGACTACACCCTCATCAACTTCCACGCAGATCCTACCCAGATCGCCGAGCTTGATCGCGTCCTGCGCATCACCGACGCTGTGGTCCGCCACATGATCGTCCGTCGCGACGACCAGGAGTAAGACTGTCGTTTTGGACTGGGCTTGTGCCCCAAGAGGAAGTAGTGAGTTATGAGCATCAATCGAGTGAACATCACCGGTAACCTCACCCGCGATCCCGAGCTGCGCGCCACCGCCGGCGGAACCCAGGTTCTGTCCTTTGGCGTCGCCGTGAACGATCGTCGCCGCAACGCGCAGACTGGCGAGTGGGAGGACTATCCCAACTTTGTCGACTGCACCATGTTCGGCACCCGCGCCGAGGCCGTGAGCCGTTTCCTGGCAAAGGGAAACAAGGTCGCGATCGAGGGCAAGCTGCGCTACAGCTCTTGGGAGCGCGACGGCCAGCGCCGGAGCAAGCTTGAGGTCATCGTCGATGAGATCGAGTTTATGAGCTCCCGTGGTGGCCAGGGTGGCTACGATCAGGGCGGTTACGCCCCCGCAGCTCCCGCGCCCGCAGCACGTCCTGCCGCACCGGTGGCTACGCCGCCCGCGGTCGACGTCTACGATGAGGACATCCCGTTCTAAGGGTTGTTCACCTATTTTTGAGTGAGAGGCGGCTTCGGTTCGCCGAAGTTGCCAAACGAAAGGTATTTTGACATGGCTAATGATTTTTCTGCACGTCAGCCGCGTCGTAAGTACTGCCAGTTCTGCAAGGAGAACACTGAGTTCATCGACTATAAGGACACTCAGCTTCTCCGTAAGTACATGACCGACCGTGGCAAGATCAAGCCCCGTCGCGTCACTGGCGCTTGCACGCAGCATCAGCATGACATCGCCAACGCCATCAAGCGCGCCCGCGAGATGGCTCTCCTGCCGTACACCGTCCCCGTGGTTTCCTCTCGTGGCAACCGCGACCGCGGCTAAGAAGGGAGACGCATCATGAAGGTTATTCTTCTCGATGAGATCAAGGGCAAGGGCGGCGAGGGTGACGTCGTAGAGGTCGCTCAGGGTTACGCTGAGAACTTCCTGTTCCCCAAGAAGCTCGCTGTTGCCGCCACCAAGGGCAACCTCAAGCAGCTTGACGAGCGTCGCAACAACATCGCCAAGCGTGAGGCCGTCCGTCTGGCTACCGCCAACGAGACCAAGGCTGCCTTCGAGGGCAAGACGGTCACCGTTGACGTCAAGGTCGGCGACGAGGGCATCCTCTTTGGCTCCGTTACCGCCGCTATGATCGCTGACGCCATCAAGGCTCAGCTCGGTATGGACATCGACCGCAAGCGCGTCGAGCTCGGTAAGCCCATCAAGGTTGCCGGTGCCCACACCGTTGCCATCTCGCTGTACCGCGAGATCAAGGCCGAGGTTGTCGTTCTCGTCGGCGTTACCGCCGAGGAGCTCGCTGCCGAGGCTGAGGTCGAGGAGGCCGCTGAGGTCGCCGAGGCCGAGACCGCCGAGGTCGAGACTGAGGCTGCTGCCGAGTAGCATTTGCTGCAACGCAACAATCTTGTTCTAAGAAGGGCGCTCTGGGAAACCAGGGCGCCCTTTTGCTTTTTGCGCTGAGTGAGCGTCATAGTGAACGTTTCGTCGAAGCCTTATATACAGAACCGTTCATCCGTTTGGTTCGGTGATGATTGGCGGCGCGCGGCGCGTTTTGGGACCATGGCTGATACTATGGATGCTCGCAAGCGATATGAATGAGGATGCTCATGGCATATGACGATAGGGAGACCGGGCTGACGGTTGAGGACCGCGGCTCAAAGTTGGGTCTTCCCCAAAACCAAGATGCAGAGGCCAATGTACTGGCCGCTATGCTGCTATCGCCCGAGGTGGTCGAAGAGGCCCAGGTCGAGCTGCAGCCCGATGACTTCTACCGGCCCATTCATAAGACCATCTATACCGCGATGGTCGATATGTACAACAGCCGCATTCCCATCGACTCCATCTCGCTGATCGATTACCTGCGAAGCATCAACAAGCTCGATGCCGTGGGCGGCGAAGCGTACATTTTGGAGTTGATGGGTCAGACCCTGTCGCTCGTCAACTGGCAGCACCATGCCGCCATCGTGCGTCGCGACTCGATGCTGCGCGAGCTGATCGGCGCCACCAACGAGATCAACGCGCTGGCATATAACGCCCCCACCGACACCAAAGAGGTCGTGGAGCTAGCCGAGAGCAAGCTTCTCAAGGTCACGGCACGCGAGGTCAAGTCGAGCTACAAGACGCTGACCGAGTTTATGGTCGAGGCCTATAACGAGGCCGAGGAAGTGTGCCAGGCCGGTGGCCAGGCTGCGGGCGTGCCCACGGGCTTCCCGTCGCTCGACCGCATGCTCATGGGTTTTCGCGAGGGCCAGCTCATTATCATCGGCGCCCGTCCTGCCGTGGGTAAGACGTCGTTCGCCCTGAATCTGGCGCTCAACGCTGCCGCTGCTGGTTATACCGTCGGCTTCTTCTCGCTGGAGATGTCGGGCAAAGAAATTGCCCAGCGTCTGATTTGCGCCTACGCCATGATCTCGATCAGTGACTTCCGCATGGGCCGCATTAGCCCCGAGCAGTGGGCCAATATCAACGAGGCCACGCAGACCTTGTCCAAGCTGGATATTCTGATTGACGATACGCCCGGCACCACAGTGACCGAGATTCGCGCCAAGAGCCGCCGTATGCTCCATAACAAGGAGAAGGCCATCATCATCCTGGACTACCTGCAGCTGGTGAGTCCTCCGCCGGGACGCCGCTCCGAGAGCCGTACCGTCGAGGTTTCGGAGATGTCGCGTGGTCTGAAGATCATGGCCAAGGAGCTCAAGATTCCGCTCATCGCGCTGTCGCAGCTGTCACGTCAGGTCGAATCCCGTACCGGCAAGCGCCCGCAGCTTTCCGACCTTCGTGAATCGGGCTCCATCGAGCAGGACGCCGATATCGTTATGTTCTTGGACCGCTCCGCCGACGAGGCCGAAGCCTCGCGCGACGATCGACCCGACGAGGGCGTTACGCGTATCGTCGTGGCCAAGAACCGTTCGGGCCCGATCGGCGACGTCGACCTGATGTTCCTGCCGGCATCCACCAAGTTCTATGAGCTTGATGGGGCACATGCCGAGGAGTAGGACAGGCGCCCGTTGCACGGGTATACTGGGAATGTTTTGTGCTTCTGCGTGCCGCCGTGGCGCGTAGACAGTCCATGAATGTAAGGAGTAAACATGCCGTCAACCGTTTTGGTCGGTGCCCAGTGGGGCGATGAGGGCAAGGGTAAGATTTGCGACCTGGTCGCCGGCGACTTCGATGCCGTCGTGCGCTACTCGGGCGGCAACAACGCCGGTCACACCATCGTCGTCAACGGCAAGAAGTACGGTCTGCACCAGGTGCCCTCCGGCATCATGTATTCCGACCACGTGTCGGTGATCGGTAACGGCTGCGTCGTCAACCCCAAGGTTGTCCTTGAGGAGATCGACATGTTCGAGGCCGACGGCATCACCACCAAGAACCTCAAGATTAGCGGCAACGCGCATATCATCATGCCGTACCACATCGATCTGGATGGCGCCTTTGAGCAGAAACTCGGCAAGAAGAACATCGGTACCACCAAACGTGGCATCGGTCCGTGCTATCAGGACAAGATGGCCCGCATTGGCCTGCGCATGCAGGACATGCTGGACGAGGCGCTGTTCCGCGACAAGCTGGAGACCGCTCTCGCCCGCGTGAACCCCGAGCTCGAGCTCATCTACAACCTGCCCACCTACACTGTGGACCAGATTTGCGACGAGTACCTGCCGATGGCCGAGCGCCTGCGCCCCTACATCACCGAGACGAGCCTGCTGCTCAACAACATGATCGATGAGGGCAAGGACCTGCTGTTTGAGGGCGCCCAGGCGACGCTACTCGACATCGACCACGGCACCTATCCGTACGTGACGTCTTCCAACTGCACCGCCGGCGGCGCCATCACCGGCTCCGGCGTCGGTATGAAGAACGTCAACCGCGTGCTGGGCGTCATGAAGGCCTATATCACCCGCGTCGGTTCGGGCCCCATGCCCACCGAGCTTTCCTATGAGTCCGAGGCTGGCCACACGCTGACCGAGGAGGGCTATGAGTACGGCGTGACCACTGGTCGCCGTCGTCGTTGCGGCTGGTTTGACGGCCCTATCGCCAACTATGCCTCGCGCGTCAACGGCCTCACCGACATCGCCATGACCAAGCTCGACGTGCTTTCGGCCTTCGACACCATTAAGGTGTGCGTTGCCTATGACGTCGATGGCGAGCGTTACACGAGCGTGCCCGAGCACCAGGTGCGCTTTGAGCATGCCAAGCCCATCTACGAGGAGCTTCCTGGCTGGAAGTGCGATATCACCGGCTGCCGCAGCTTTGAGGAGCTGCCGCAGGAGGCTCAGGACTACGTGGCGTTTATCGAGGATCTGGCACACACCCGCGTGACGTTCATTGGCGTCGGCGCTGGTCGCGAGCAGATCATCAACCGATTCTGGAAGTAATCGGGACTATTTGGTTATTGCGATATACCCCTTTGCAGCCCGGACGGGCGGCCGAGGGGTATATTTGCTTACAAAGGGCTCGCGCGGAGCGGGCCGTTCATCCATAGAGGAGGCACCCTTGAAGGCGGACACTCAAACCATCGACATCCTGTTGTTGGGCAGCGGCGGCCGTGAGCATGCTTTGGCAGCTAAGCTCGCAGCATCACCGCGCGCCGGCAAGCTCTACATCGCGCCGGGCAACGGCGGCACCGCGAGCTGCGGCGAGAACGTTGTTCTCGACGACTGCGATCCTGCGGCCGTGGCGGCGTTTGCGCAGAGCCACGGATGCGGACTCGTGGTAATTGGCCCCGAGGCTCCGCTCGTGGCGGGCGTGGCCGACGCCGTGCGCGCGGCGGGTATTCCCTGCTTTGGCCCGGGTGCCGAGGGTGCCCAGATGGAGGGCTCCAAGCTGTTCTCCAAGCAGCTCATGGAGCGTGCGGGCATTCCGACGGCAGCCTACGGCTCGTTTACCGACGAGGCTTCGGCTCTCGCCTACGTACGCGAGCAAGGCGCCCCGCTGGTCGTCAAGGCCGACGGCCTTGCCGCAGGCAAGGGCGTTATCGTGGCGACCGAACTTGAGCAGGCCGAGGAGGCCGTGCGCGAGTGCTTTGGCGGCACCTTTGGCGATGCCGGCAACACCGTGGTTATCGAGGAGATGCTCGTTGGTCCCGAGTGCTCGCTGCTGGCCTTTACCGACGGCAAGACCGTGCGCCCCATGGCTACCTCGCAGGACCACAAGCGCGCGCTTGAGGGCGACCTTGGTCCCAACACCGGCGGCATGGGCGTCTACAGCCCGGTGCCCATCGTGACCGATGAGGAGCACGCCACCATGGTGAAGGTCATGGAGCAGACCGTGGCCGAGCTCGCTGCTGAGGGTATCGACTACCGCGGCTGCCTGTATGGCGGCTTTATGCTCACCCCCGCCGGCCCCAAGGTGCTGGAGTTCAACGCCCGCTTTGGCGACCCCGAGACGCAGGTCGTGCTGCCGCGCCTCAAGAACGACCTGGTCGAGGTTATGCTCGCCTGCGCCAACTGCGAGCTTGATCAGATTGAGCTCGACTGGCGTGACGAGTGGGCCGTGGCTGTTGTCCTGACGAGCGCGGGCTATCCCGGCAGCTACGAGAAGGGCAAAGCCATCACCGGCATCGCCGACGCCGAGGCCATGGAGAACGTGACCGTGTACCATGCCGGCACCGCCGTGGTGGACGGCCGGCTCGTGACCAACGGCGGCCGTGTGCTTGCCGTGACCGCGCTGGGCGATACGTTTGAGAACGCCCGCAACCTTGCCTACGAGGCCTGCGAGAAGATTGATTTTGAGGGCAAGACCCTGCGTCACGACATCGGCCTGCGCGCGCTGCGCGGCCGCGACGCCTGGGATGCTTAAAATCCGAGAGGAATGAGACGGATGGACGAGAAGAACGAAGAGCTCGTGGACGCGCAGATCGTCGAAGAGGACAGCCGCGTGTATGGGCACGCCGAGGGCGAGCCTGGTGGCGAGGTCGCTGACGAGCCGGCGCTGGTGCTGGGCGATGACGACTCGCACGATGCCGAGCTGCACGAGAAGATTCTTTCGGAGGAGTGCGCCTGGAAGGGCAAGATCCTCGACGTCCACCGTCTTGAGGTTGAGCTGCCCAACGGTCACCGCAGCGCCCGCGATATCGTTCGCCATCCGGGTGCGGCGGCCGTTGTGGCACTGACCGAGAGCGGCAAGATCGTACTGGTGCGTCAGTACCGCACCGCCATCGACCGCGTGACGGTCGAGATTCCCGCCGGCAAGCTCGATCCAGGCGAGGACCCGCTCGATTGCGCTAAGCGCGAACTGCATGAGGAGACGGGCTTTAGGGCTGGTCGTATTCGCTTTTTGACGTCGATTGTCACGTCCTGCGGTTTTTGCGATGAGATCATCCACATCTACTTGGCTACCAAGCTCGAGTTTGATGCGCCCAACCCCGATGATGACGAGTTTGTCAACGTGGACCTGGTGCCGCTGCACGAGCTGATCGACGCCGTGCTCGACGGCAAGATCGAAGACGCCAAGACCGTCGTAGGCGCACTTGCCTGCGACAGCATCGCGCACCGCCTTGGGGGCGCGGAGCTTTAACGAGTGGGGATAGCCCTGGGACAAGTACTACTGATTGCTTTGTCCCAGGGCCTTACGTTGCTGATATTTCTTTGAGGATCACATGCTGAAGAGGTTTCTTTCGTACTACAAGCCCCAGATGGGGCTTTTTGTTGCTGATACTGTTTGTGCCCTGGTGCTCGCCGCCATTGACCTGGCGTTTCCCATTATCCTGCGCAATTTGACCGGTGGGCTATTTACTCAGGGTCAGGCTGCCATTATGCAGGCGCTCGGCATGATCGCGGTGGGCTTGGTGCTGATGTATGCCGTCCGCTGCGCCTGCCGCTACTTTGTGAGCTACTGGGGCCACGTGATGGGTGCGCGCATGGAGTCCAAGATGCGCGAGGACCTGTTTGACCAGTACGAGCGCTTTAGCTTTGCGTACTTCGACCGCAACAGTTCGGGCGACATGATGAGCCGCGTGGTCAACGATCTGTTCGATATCTGCGAGGCGGCGCATCACGTTCCCGAGTGGATCATCATCTGCGGCATCGAGATTATCGGCTCGTTTGTGATCCTCTTTACCATCGCCCCGGTGCTGGCGCTCGCCATGGCCGTGGTGACGGCGGCGTTTGCGGTCATCATGTTTTGGCAGAACATGCGCATGCGCGAGGTCTTTAGCGAC
>CABSNA010000016.1 GCA_902478865.1 uncultured Collinsella sp. | reverse complement strand
GCGCGATCCAGTCCTCGATGCCCAACGCCACCACACGTTCCCACTGGGCGGGCGAGGTAATGTTGTGCATGAGGTAATAGTCGATATGGTCAGTCCGTAGGCGGCGCAGTTGCTCGTCGAAGAACCGGTCGAAATCCTCCGCGCATTTGCACGAAGCATGCGGCAGCTTGGTTGCGAGCAAAACCTGGTCGCGCAAGCCCAGGCGCTCAAGCGACGCACCCACGCACGCCTCGTTGCCGGGATAGAGATAGGCCGTGTCCAGGTAGTTAATCCCCTGCTCCACCGCACGGGAGATGATGGCATCGGCTGTCTTCGCATCGGGGTGCCCCGGTGCACCGGGAAACCTCATGCAGCCCAGCCCCAACGCCGAGATACGGTTGCCGCTTTTGGGGTCAACGCGATATTGCACGGCCCCTCCTCTCCCCTCGAAGCCCTAATGAGGCGAAACACAACGGCCACGTCATCGAAACACATCGGAATCGCAATTGAGAACGTATCGTAACGCAGCAGAAATCGAGCCGTCACGGCACCGCTTTAACATCAGCAAAAAGCCCGATGAAAGGAGCCGGGCATGACCACGCGCATGTCTTTGCGGTCTGCCCTGCAGCGTAGCGTCCAGGCAAACGTTTCTTTTTTATAACAGCCGCCCCGCGCACCCACCAATCACCCTGGCAGCATACAATCCATCAGGCGCCCCTTACGCGGGCGCCTTTTACATGGGGAGATGATTCACATGCAGATCAACAAGGTCGCCTTTATCGGCAAGGGCGGCGTCGGCCTGCTCTACGGCAGCATGATCGCCCGGGCGCTCGGCAACGACGCCGTCGAATACGTCATGGATGACACCCGTTTTGAGCGTCACGCGGGCGATGCGCTCACTGTCAACGGCAAGCCCTGCGATCTCACGTCCGTCCGTGCCAGCGAGGCGACGCCCGCCGATCTGGTCATCCTGACAGTCAAGACCACCGGTCTCGACCAAGCACTCAAGACTATGGAGCGCGTCGTGGGACCCAACACGCTCATCGCCTCGCTGTGCAACGGCATTACGAGCGAGCAAAAGATTGCCGAACGCTTTGGCTGGGAGCATACCGTTCTTGGTATCTGCCAGGGCATGGACGCCGTGTTTCTCAACGGCGCGCTCACCTTTACCAATGCGGGCGAAATCCGCTTTGGCGCGGCGGCCGGCACGAACCCCGCAACCATCACCGCGATCGACGAGCTCTATACGCGCTGCGGCATCGCCCATACCGTCGAGGACAACATCGCCCACCGCATGTGGGCCAAACTCATGCTCAACGACGGCATCAACCAGACCTGCATGGCCTACGGCGGGACCTACGGAAGCGCCACGGAGCCGGGCTCCGAGCAGCGTCGCTGCTTTGTTTCCGCCATGCGCGAAACGCTTGCGGTCGCCAACGCCGAGGGCGTTGAACTGACCGAGGCAGACCTGACGCAAATGGTGCACCTCATCGAGGGAATCGACCCCGCCGGTATGCCCTCGATGGCTCAAGACCGCATCGCAAGGCGCAAAACCGAGGTTGATGAGTTCGCGGGCACCATCTGCCGCCTCGCAGCCAAACACGATATCCAGGCACCGCAAAACGAGTGGCTCTATCGGCGCATCCGCGATATCGAGAAAAGCTGGTAGCGCCGACGCGCCGCATTCAACAGCCTTAACAGCAAAACCGCCGCAAGGGAACCTTTCCCCTGCGGCGGCCTTCATCTTCGTCTATGACCGGCGGCCGATCTCACAACAGTTAGCGTTGCGACCCCGGCACCTCGTCCTCATCGTCGCGGCAAAGAACCACGCCTGCGCTTCCCAGCAGCGTGGCCGCGATCAGCGCGCCGACCACGATAGGAGCAGCCCCGCATGTCCCCTGCATGCCCGCGACGAGCGCGGCCGTGGGACCAAGGCAGCCAAGCATCAACGCGACGGCGGCAACGGCAATATCTCGAGCATTCACAAGACCACTTCCTCCAAGAGAAAGACCTTATTTCTCAAGAACCAGTGTGCCCCGCATCCATACGCCCAGCGTACCGCCACGGTAAGGGCTCTGTTAACTCAAACGCATACATAGAACGGACGTCCTTACGTTGCCCTAAAGCTCGGTAAAGACGCCCGTCCGCCAAATATCCGTGATGCAGAAAAATTACCAACCGGTGTAGTAATCGGTGGTTCCGGCAGCGCAGCCGGAGTCATAGACCTTGCAATCACCCTTGGAGCCCGTAAAGGTCGAGCCCTGGGCCATATCGCCCGCGGCAACAACGTAATAGCCGTCGGAATCGCGCCAGAAGCCCTCAGAATCCTGAGTCCATTCGCCCGTGCGATAGTGATAAAGCACATTGCTGCTGTAATAGGTCTCGCGGCGACCGTTGTAGTTATTGACACCCGCAGAGCGCGTCAGGCCCGATCCGTTCGCGTAGGATGCGGCAGACGCGTAGGACGGAGTGTAACCGGCGTTGTAGTACGAAGCCTGGGCGGCCTCGGCAGCCTCCGCCTCGGCGGCAGCCTCGAGCGCTTCGCGCTTGGCATCCTCAAGCGCAGTGCGCAGCTCATCGAGCTCGGTCGACTTGGCGTCGACCTTCCCCATCGTCAACAGGCTACCCGCACCGTCGATGCAACCCTGCAGCACAGCGCGCTCGTCATCGGTGGCATAGTCGCCATACATATTCATGATGATCTGAGCGCGCATCTCAAGGGAATCGCGCTTGGCCTCCATCGAGGCGTTCCACTCCTGCATGGAACCATAACCATCGCCGCGATAGTCAACGGGCTGCACCAGCGTCGCCTCGGACGGCGTAGGTCCAACCGTATCGGATAGTGTTGCCGCGTGGGCATCGGTTGCACCGGCGCCCGCCAAAAGTGCCACGGTCAGAGCGGCGGAAAGGGCGGCGGCTTTCGGTTTTCGTGAATCGATCCTCATGTAGCTGGAAACCTCCGTAGTGCGTTTTTGCTGCGTTTGAGCTGCGTGTGATTCGATCGCGCTGCATAGTACCCCGAGCAAATCGCGACCTGCGGTTTTACTCAAAAGGCGCACGTCAATTGCGTAAAACTCACATCATCTCAACAGGAGTTTTCCACAACTCGAATGCATAAAGCGTGTCAAAAACCCTGTTTTTGCGCCCTCTCTATGCAAAAAAGACGCCTGTGCAACCATTGTTCGCACAGGCGCCTTGAGCAGGCATTTTATGCAGCTATACCTATCGAGTCGCAAGGGGTCCTTGCACAAGTCGCCTTACTCGTCCAGCGCGGCGAAGGCCTGCTTCAGATCCCAAATGATATCCTCGGCGTTCTCGGTACCGATGGAAAGACGGATCGTGGAGGGCGTGATGTTCTGCTCGGCGAGCTCCTCGGCAGAGAGCTGGGAGTGCGTGGTGGTAGCCGGGTGCACGACGAGCGACTTGACGTCGGCCACGTTGGCGAGCAGCGAGAACACCTGCAGATGATCGATGAACTTCCAGGCGGCCTCCTGGCCACCCTTGATCTCAAAGGTAAAGATCGAGGCGCCGCCACGGGGGAAGTACTTCTGATAGAGCTCGTGATCGGGGTGCTCAGACAGGCTCGGGTGGTTCACCTTGGCGACATGGCTGTCACCAGCCAGGAACTCAACGACCTTCTTGGTGTTCTCGACATGACGGTCAACGCGCAGCGACAGAGTCTCGGTGCCCTGGAGCAGGATCCAAGCGTTGAACGGGCTGATGCAGGCGCCCTCGTCACGCAGCAGGATGGCGCGGACATAGGTTGCGAAGGCGGCGGGACCGGCAGCCTCGGCAAACGAGACGCCATGGTAGGAGGGGTTGGGCTCGGCGATCTGCGCATACTTGCCGCTCGCCTTCCAATCGAAGTTACCGCCGTCGACGATCACGCCGCCCAGCGAGGTGCCGTGGCCGCCGATAAACTTGGTTGCGGAGTGGACGACGATGTTGGCACCATGCTCCAGCGGACGGAACAGATACGGGGTGCCGAAGGTGTTGTCGACGACAACCGGTAAACCGTGCTTCTTGGCGATCTCGGAGATGGCGTCGATATTGGGGATGTCAGAATTGGGGTTGCCGAGCGTCTCGAGATAGATGACCGTGGTGTTGTCCTTGATGGCACCCTCGACCTCTTCCAGGTTATGGGCATCGACGAAGGTGGTCTCGACGCCAAACTGGGAGAGCGTATGCTCCAGCAGATTGTAGGAGCCACCGTAGATGGTCTTCTGAGCCACCACGTGGTCACCGGCCTGGGCAAGAGCCTGCAGGGTATAGGTGATGGCAGCAGCACCGGAGGCGACGGCGAGACCTGCCACGCCACCCTCGAGTGCGGCGATACGATCCTCGAAGACGCCCTGGGTGGAGTTGGTCAGACGGCCGTAGATGTTACCGGCGTCGGCAAGACCAAAGCGGTCGGCGGCGTGCTGGGAGTTGCGGAACACATAGCTCGTGGTCTGGTAGATAGGCACGGCGCGGGAGTCGGATGCGGGATCGGCGCTCTCCTGGCCAACGTGAAGCTGCAGGGTATCGAAACCAAAGGTGTGCTCGGGGTTGTTGATGAACTGGCTCATGATGATCTCCTTGATCGAACAAAAGTAAATAAATAAGAGAGAAGTAAGTCGCTGTCTCCTGATCACGCCGACGGGCGCAAACAGGAGCCCGGCATTCGCCTTGGTAAGCAATTCATATGCGGGCCTCCTTTCGCATCCCGGTTCAGTGGTCGGTTTAATTACCTACCGCCTTTGTGTGTTTTGAATAGTACGAGCATTGTTTCGCTCGGTCAATCACTTAAAAGCGCTAACCTGTTATCGGTTTTATAGATAGCAATCGAAAGGACGGCGCCGATGACCCTTCAGCAGCTTCGTTTTCTGATTGCCGTGGCAGAGTCCGGCTCAATCAACGCCGCAGCTCAGCGCCTCTATACCGCTCAGTCCAACATCTCAAACGCCGTCAAAAGCCTGGAGCAGGAACTCCACCTGGAGATCTTTACGCGCTCCAGCCGCGGCGTCACGCTCACCAACGACGGCACCGAGCTTTTGGGCTATGCGCGCCAGGTCGTAGAGCAGGCCGATATGCTCGAGGCCCGCTACGAGGACGGCGGCACCCCGCAAGCCCGCCTCGCCATTTCCGCCCAGCACTACGCCTTTTCGGTCGAGGCCTTTGTCAACGTGGTCGAGCGTTGCCGCGACAGCAAGTTCGAGTTCATCATGCGCGAGACCACCACGTCGCAGATCATCGATGACGTCCGCGCGTTTCGCAGCGACATCGGCATCCTGTATCTGGACGACTTTAACGATCGTGTCCTACAGAAAGCCTTTACCGATGCCCGAGCAAGCTTCCATCACCTCTTTGATGCAAAGGTCCACGTGTTCGTAAGTGAGCGCCACCCGCTTGCCCGCCGCCCGCAGCTGTCCCTTGCCGACCTTACGCCCTATACGCGCTACAGCTTTGAGCAGGGAACCTCAAACTCCTTCTATTACGCCGAGGAGCCGTTTAGCTACATCCCCTGCGATCGCAATATTCGAGTCTCTGACCGCGGCACGCTCACCAACCTGCTGATCACCTCGAACGGCTACACGCTCTCCACCGGCGTGCTCTCAAACGAAATGCAATGGGGCATGGCATCGATTCCGCTGGCAGATGCCCCGACGATGCACGTAGGCTATATCATGCACGATGAACGCAAGGCCTCTCCCCTGTTGCAGCAATACCTCGACGAGCTCGACCGCATCATCCAAGAAAACCAGCCATCAGAGGACGGGGTAGATATGGTAGATTGCTAGCCCTCGGCGAACGCGGCGCTACAATGGTCGCTCACACGAAACGTACCCAACGAAAGGAACCATGTGAAGGTCATCATCTATACCGACGGCTCGGCCCGATCAAATCCGGGACGCGGCGGCTACGGCGCCGTGCTCAAATACACCAACCCCGCCGGCAAGACCTTCACCTCCGAGCTTTCGCGCGGTTACGCCAAGACCACCAACAACCGCATGGAGCTCATGGCGGTCATCGTGGCGCTCGAGGCACTTAACCGCCCCTGCGAGGTCGAGGTCCATTCCGATTCGCAGTACGTCGTCAACGCCTTTAACAAGCACTGGATCGACGGCTGGAAAAAGCGCGGATGGAAAACCGCCAACAAGCAGCCCGTTAAGAACCGCGATCTGTGGGAGCGCCTGCTCACCGCCAAAAGCAAGCACAAGGTTGAGTTCATCTGGGTTAAGGGTCACGCCGGCCACGAGCTCAACGAGCGCTGCGATGAGCTTGCCACCACGGCGGCCGACGGCAGCAACCTCGATATCGACACCGGCTTTAACGAGAGCGACCTGTAACGGCGTTTTCGCACGCTTTTGTGTCCTCCCGCGCTACACTCGTCCTGTAGGCCAAACAACGCAAGGGGGACACATGCTGCGTATAGCGACCATCGGCACATCCATGATTACCGACGACTTTATCCAAGTCGTCAACGCCAACGACCAAGCCGCGTTTGTGGGCACGCTCTCGCGCGATGCCAATCGCGGTGCTGCCTTTACCGCCGAGCGCGGTGGCGAGCGTAACTTCACCGCACTTGATGAGCTCGCGTCCGCCGCCGACGTCGACGCCGTCTATATCGGCAGCCCTAACGCACTTCACTACGAGCAGGCCCTTGCCTGCATCGCCGGTGGCAAGCACGTCATCGTCGAGAAACCCTTCTGCGCCACCGAAGCGCAGGCGCTGGAAGTCTTCCGCGCTGCCGAGGCAGCAGGTGTCGTGGCCCTCGAGGCCATGCGTCCCCTCCACGATCACGCCTTCCACGCCATCGAGGACGCCCTGGGCGAGATCGCCCCCATCCGCCGTGCCTCATTGCGCTTTGGCAAGTATTCCTCGCGCTACAACGAGATTCTCGCGGGACGCGCCACCAATATCTTCGACTGCAATATGGCATCGGGTTCCCTCATGGACATTGGCGTCTACGCCGTCGAGCCCATGGTCGAGATTTTCGGCATGCCCTCCGGCCTTACGAGCATGACTACTCTGCTCGACCCCACCACGCGACAGCTCACGCACGGCCCCATCGACGGCTGCGGTTCCATCCTCGCCAGCTATGGCGGAGGCCGCATCTCCGTCGAGCTCGCGCACTCCAAAATTACGAATGACCTACTGCCCTCGCAGATCGAAGGCGAGCGTGGCACTATCCAGATTGACCATCTGTCAACGCCCCGCAACGTCCGCATCGACTATCGCGGCGACGTCGTACGCGGCTCGGCGACCGAAGCGCCGCGCGAACAGGGCGACAACGGCCGCGTGCTCGACCTGCCCAAATCGAGCAACACCATGGAATACGAACTCACAGACTTTATCACCGCCATCGGCGGCATCGATAACGTCAAGGAAGAGATTTGGGAGACCCCGGCGGGACGCCACGAGCTTGGCCACTACCGCGATGTCACGCTCGTCTCACTGCGCATCATGGATGCCGTGCGTCAGCAGGCCGGCATAACCTTCCCGGCCGACGCAGGCAAGCAGGCATAGCGATGGGCCTCTTCGATACGTTCTTCTCCAGCGTCACCGGCGGCAGTCGAGAGCCTCAAAAACCGTCAAACGTCGAGCTCGAGCTGCGCCGCAGGCTTACCGTGCTTGCAAGCGACGAGGCCACTCAAGACACTCCCCTGCGTTATTTCCTGCGCTGGGCGGGGCAAGTCCAAGGCGTTGGTTTTCGCTTTACCAACACCAACCTCGCGCAGGCACGCGCACTCACCGGCTGGGTGCGTAACATGGAAGACGGCTCAGTCGAGATGGAGATACAGGGAGCTCCGGCAGACATCCTATCTCATCTCGAGGCACTTCATGCCTCCTACGAGCGCATGGGAACGCGTTTTCGCCTTGTAGATGCCCAGGCCCGAGCCCCACTTGCCAATGAAGACGGTTTCAGTCCTCATTATTAGTATTGTGTGCTAAATACGGTATCATTTACCTACGACCGTTGATAGAAAAGAGGCGAGGCGCATGGCGGTGCAAAGAAGGAATACCAAGCAGCGAAAGCTGGTTCTTGACGCCGTGCGCCAAAGCTACAACCATCCCACCGCCGACGAAATCTACAACGTCGTGCGCGCGCAGGATGACAAAATCAGCCGCGGTACGGTCTACCGCAACCTCAATCTCTTGGCCGACGCCGGCGAGATCCTCTCCATCAAGACGCCGGGCGGCAGCCGCTTCGATCGCACGATCGAGCCGCACGCACATATCATCTGCACCTCATGCAGCCGCGTCATCGACGTACCGCTCCCCTTCGATGCCCAGCTCGACGCCAAAGCGTCCGAGCAAATCGGCTGGCACGTCACGTCGCACTACACCATCTTCGAGGGTCTCTGCCCCGACTGCCGGTAGATGTTTGGAACATGCCTTAAAATCCACCTTTCCGCACTTTGCAGCAAAAAGTAGATTCCTAGACATGTCCCAAATGTCTACTCAGCAAGTAGACGACGCAGCTCTTCTTCGACCGTGCGCACGTAGCGGACGCGGTCGTTAATGCCACGCATAGAGGGGTTGCAGCTCTCCATCAGATAGGGATGGCCCACGACGTTGAGCATGTCGCGATCGTTCTCATTGTCGCCAAACGCCATCATCTCATCGGGCGAAATCCCCAGGGCACGACCGTAATCGGCAAGCGCGGAGCCCTTGCCCGAATCAAAGCCGATAAAGTCCGTCCATTCGGTTCCCGACGTCATCACGTCGACACGGTCGCTAAAGAGGCGCTCGAAATACTCCAGGGCCGCCGGCTGATCCACCTCGGGCGTCTGGAAGGCAATCTTAATGACGTCCTCGTCGATGTCCTCGGGACGGTCGACCACCGCCACATCGCAGTGGACCTCATAGCGCAAATGGTCGACGAACGCATCGTTGCCGCTCATGGTGTAGAGGTGCCCCTCGCACGAAAGGGTCACGTCGGCATGGGGATACGCAACCACAGCATTCGCGATATCCATAGCAAGACTACGCTCCATGGAACGCTTGACAACGGCACGCCCCTCGCTCATCACCAGGGCTCCGTTTTCGCATACATAGGCGAGCTCATCGGCCACCGGGGCAAATAGGTGGCGCAGACTCGCATATTGACGGCCACTCGCCGGCATAAACACGATACCGCGACGATGCAGCTCATCGATAAGCTCAAAGGCCTCGGAACGCGGCTCGCGCTCCCCCGGATGCAGCAACGTGCCGTCCAAATCGCATGCAATCAGCTTGATTCCCTCAAGACCCATATGCTTCCCCCAAAGCCTCTCATCAACAGCAAGACGGACTTTGAATGGCAATTCCTCAAAGCCCGTCTTGCGCATACGCGCGCTTAGCCGCACGTCTTTTTTACGATGGTAAAGTCGGGAGCCATGCTCACGACGACCTCCGCCGCACTCGACGCAAAGCGCCGGTCCGCATTGAGTTCACGGGTAACCACCGAGAGTCGAACACCCTCGACGCCCCGGAGCATGCGGCCCAAAACAGGCTGCACCGGCGTATACATGCGCACGGTATACTCGTCCGAATCGCCTCGAAAAAGCGGCGCATGCATATTGCCGATCTCCCAGCACGCATGCGCGAGCGCAATCGGGTCCATGCGGTCAACTTCGACCAAATAAACCTCGGCGCTGCGCAGGCGCACGACAACCGCCACGGGCACCACGCCCGAACGGTCAATGGCGAGCACGTCGCCGTCGGCAAGATGACCACCGTCGGTAGCATCCAGCCGAACATCGATCGTGCGCCCCAGCTCCGTCACACCCACAAACGCGCATACATCAGCCTGGTCCCAATCGAGCAGTAGCTCATCGACCTCAAAGACACCGCCCAGCTCCCGGCGAAGCAAAAGCTCATAGGACGGGTCGTTGAGATTTCCGAGGCATGCTGTCGAAACCAGATTTGCAGGCATAGCCTAATCCTCGACCTCGACGAGCTCGATATCAAAGTTGAGATCCTTGCCGGCAAGCTCGTGGTTGGCGTCGAGCGTCACGGCCTCGGGCGTCACGTCAATGACGACGGCGGGGACAGGCATGCCGCTCGGCGTGGACAGGAAGAGCTTCATGCCCTTCTCGATCTGCTCGATGTTGGGAACCTGCTCGGCCGGGAAGGTAATAACCATCTCAGGATTGTGCTCGCCGTAGGCATCGGCAGCAGGAATGTGCACGGTCTTCTTCTCGCCCACCTGCATGTCGACAACAGCGGCGTCGAAGCCCTTGATCATCTGACCGGCGCCGCAGGTGAACTCCAGCGGCTCGCCGCGATCGTAGGAGCTATCGAACTGCGTGCCGTCATCGAGCGTGCCGCGATAATGGGTCTTAACCTTCTTGCCCTGGTTGGACATGGTAACCTCCGTAATAAGGGCGGCGCACAACGCGGGCCGCCATGAACATATGGCGCTAACTATACCCTAGTCATACAATTCAATGACAGTTTGCAAAGAAACGCTGCAACCGGAGGAACCATGGCATATCCCGTATTTGACCTACACTGCGACACCGCTGACCGCATCGGCTGGGCCACACTCGATCTCGACCTGCGCTTTACCGCCGGCACCGACGGTTATTTCCCCGGCGACGAAACGCATCCGCAAGATTTCGATCTCATCGAGGGCAACGCCTGCGCCATCTCGCTCGCAAAGATCGGCAACACGCCGTGGGCACAGTGCTTCGCCACGTTTGTCCCCGACGAGATTCCCACCGCCCACGCCGCGCGCTTCCAGGCGCAAATCATGGCGCATATGAGCGGCCAGGCCATGCTCAACCACGACCGCATGGTCAACGTGCGCAGCGCCGCAGACATTCGCCCCGCGCTCAAGGACGGCAAGGTCGCTTGCATCCACACCATCGAAAACGCCACGTTCTTTGCCGAGGACCCCGCGCTGATCGAGGTGCTCAAGAGCTTGGGCGTGCTTATGTCGTCACTCAGCTGGAACGCGCAGGGACCGCTCGCGAGCGGGCACGATACCCACGCCGGCCTCACCGCCGCCGGCATCGAGGCACTTACGCAGATGGAGCACGCCGGCATGGTACTCGACGTCTCCCACCTCAACGATGAGTGCTTTGACGAGGTTGTCGCCCACGCCACGCGCCCCTTCGTCGCCAGCCACTCCAACTCCCGCACCGTCTGCGGCGTCAAGCGTAACCTCACCGACGACCAGTTCCGCACCATTCGCGACACGGGTGGCATCGTCGGCCTCAACTACTGCAGCGAGTTCCTTTCCAACGACGCAACCGACAAGACCGCCGCAGACGTCACCTTCGACCAGCTGGCGGCACATATCGAGCACTGGCTCGACCTGGGCGGCGAGGACGTCATCGCGCTCGGCGGCGACTGGGACGGAGCCACGGTGCCCGCTTTCCTCTCCGATGCCAGCAAGATGCCCGAGTTCCAGAACATGCTCTCCAAGCACTTTGGCAAGACCGTGATGCAGAAGCTCTGCAGCGACAACGCGCTTGCCTTCTTTGAGCGTTATTAATTTCACATCCCTTGAGCGGGCCGGCATGCCGAACGGTCGACATGCCGGCCCGTCCCCAATCTGAAGGACCGCTTTTGACGCAGCAGTTTACGATTTCCGCATCCCGACCGGATGGGACGCCCATCCCCGTCGTCGTTACCAAAAAGCGCGTCAAGAACTTCAACCTACGCGTCACATCGAGCGGTGAGGTCCACGCCAGTGCACCGCTCGGCGCCAGCCGCGAGCGTATCGAAGCGTTTGTGAAGCGCAACAACGCCTGGATTATCAGCCGACTTGCCCAGCGCGAGCAACGTCAGGCGACGGCGCGAGAGCCGCTCAGTCCCTCGTCCATCATTGCGCTTTGGGGCAAACCCATCACCGTTCAGGATGCACTCGACCACAACTTTGATCCCCCCGCACCGCGGCCCAAACAAGCCACGTTCGCAAGCTTTATGGGTACCGACGAGCCAGACGAACGTCCGCAGGCCAAGTGGAACGCGCCCCTCGACGGCTTAACGCCCAGTGAGATCCAAGCCCATATTGACCAGCTCTATACGTCCGAGGTCACATCGGCACTGCGCGATATTGTGCACGCATACGAAATCGCAATGGGTGTCGCCGTTTCCCGCGTTTCCGTACGCAGCATGAAAACGCGTTGGGGCTCCTGCACGCCCAAATCCGGCGCCGTTCGCATCGCACGAGAACTTGCCGCCTACCCCGTCGAATGCCTCGACATGGTTGTCGCCCACGAGCTCGTCCACTTGCTCGAGCCAAGCCACAATCAGCGGTTTCACGCGCTGCTCGACACGTACTGCCCCAACAACAGGGCTCTGTCGCAGCGGCTCAAAAAACCGCCCGCCAACGAGCTCTAGAGTCGGTTAGCGCACGCGCTCGATCTCGACACCGCAGCTTGCCAGGGGAAGACCGACGGGCGCCCAAGGCTTATCGAGCTTGATGCGCACACCAAGCAGCGAGGGATAACGGCGCAGCAGCATCTGGGCCGTACCCTCAGCTGCCGCCTCGATGAGCTTAAACGTATGCTCGCGCAGATAGCCATCGACATCGTGGCATACCGAGCCGTAGTCAATCGAGGCGTCCAGGTTATCGTGCTCCCCCGCTGCACGCAGGTCGGCATAGAGCACCAGGGACACGATGAACTTCTGGCCCAGCGCGTTCTCTTCGGGATATACGCCGTGGTTAGCAAAAACCTCAAGACCTTCAACGGTGATGCGGTCGGCATGGCGCAGATCGTCATAGCTCACGTGGGGTACCGCCGTTGCGGTGGATATTTCGCCCCTTCCACGGCGGGCGAGCTCGGCACCTTCAGTCTTGGTTGCATTCTCGGGCAGTTTCTTATTGCTCATCGCGATCGTCTCCTTCGTTTAGAACCCCGACCGCGCAAACTAACTAC
>CABSNA010000015.1 GCA_902478865.1 uncultured Collinsella sp. | reverse complement strand
GAACGCTTCTGCCGACAATTCGTACGTTGATGAAGCCATGACTGCGGACGAGGAGGCCGTTGCCGCCCGCCGTGCCGCCGAAAGCTCATTGTGGGGCGCTCCTGCCCAGCAGCAGGCGGCTGAGGCTGTGCCGTACAATGCAAACCTCGCCAGCATGCCTATCATCTCCGGTGCCGCGGACATCGATCTCGATGACCTCGATGAGCCTGCAGCCATCACCGCATCGATTGATGCCCAAGATCGCATCGACACCGGCGACCTTCCGGACGCCTCGCTCGAGGTTGATGTTCCCATGGCCGATTACTCGGGCCACGAGGACATGTGGGCCGCCGCCACCGCGATTCTGGATGAGATTGACGAGCCCGCTCCTGTTGCAGCGCCCGCTCCCGTCGCTGCCCCTCAGCCTGCTGCCCCCGCCTATGTCGGCCGTCACAGCGCTGTGTTCCCCGAGGATACCGCCCGTATCTCGCGCGAGAGCATCGAGCGGGCCGAGGCTATTGCCGCCGGCATTATGGAAAACCGTCGTCACGAGCGCGTCAATCAGATCCTCGAGGAAGAGATCGAGCGCCTGCAGTCCTCTACCGCCAAGCGTACGGGCCGTGCCTATCTGAGCGTTATCGAGGGCGGTACCGCCAGCTTCGCGCCGCTCCGCGCGGAGGCATAACTTCTGTATGGTTAAGATCAATCGAAAATGGGCGGTTGTTACCTGCCTGATGGCGCTCTTGATCTGGGGCAATTCGCTGGTTCCCGGCTCGGGGTCGGGCTCGCTGAGCCTAACGGTCATGGAAGCTATCCGCGGTTTCCTGCACGGCGTGGGACTTCCATATGAATGGGTGACCAACTTTGTTGTTCGCAAGTGCGCGCATTTTACCGAGTATATGGTGCTCGGCATCCTGGCAACGCACGCCTTTGATTTTGAGGGCCGGCGCACCTTTGACGTGCTGCTGCCCACGGCGGTGTTCCTGCTGCTGATTCCCTCGATCGACGAGACGATTCAGCTCTTTGTGCCGGGACGCGCCGGCATGATCACCGATGTGATGATCGACTGCTGTGGAGCGGCAACGGGCGTTGTGCTTCGATATCTCTTACGGTGGCTGATGTGCGCCAAAAAAGCCGCCTAGGACGTATTGTTTGGTCCTAGGCGGCCTTTTTTATTTGAGGGGTTATATGAGGCGTGGTGGCGTCGTTCCGTAGGTTGGATTTGCCGAGCGCGCCACGCCCTGTGGGTGCGTCTGCTACTGAAGCGCCTGTGCGCCCAGGGCCAGGCAGCCCATGATGCCCTGCTTGCCCTCGAGGCTGTTGTTGACAATATAGGAATCGATGTCGTTGACCTCGGGCGTGACGATATAGCCGTTGAGCATCTCGGCGCACTTTTTGCGTGCGAGCGGCACGATGGGGGTGTGGTCGGCCACGCCGCCGCCGATGATGATCTTTTGCGGTGCGTAGCACAGCGTGTAGGTCATGAGCGCCTGTGCCAGATAGCCTGCGAGCAGGTCCATGGCCTCCGGGTCATCGGCCATGTCTCCGGCGCTCTTGCCATCCCAGCGCTTTTTAACGCCGGGGCCGGCGATGAGACCCTCGAGGCAATTGTCGTGGAAGGGGCAGGCGCTGTGCTCGCCAATGGTGTCGCGCGGGTCGCGCGTGACCAGGATGTGGCCGGCCTCGGGATGCATCATGCCGTGCACGAGCTTACCGCCCGAGAGCACGCCGGCGCCCACGCCGGTGCCGATGGTCAGGTAGACCACGTCGGTGAGGCCCTGGGCGCAACCAAAGGTGACCTCGCCCAAGCAGGCAACGTTGACGTCGGTGTCGTAGCCACAGGGAATATTGAGCTCGTTTTGGATGGTGCCCAGCAGATCAAAGTAGCGCCATGCCGTTTTGGGCGTCTCCAGGATCTTGCCGTATTGGGGCAACGCGGGGTTGACTGCGGTGGGGCCAAAGGCGCCGATGCCCAGCGCGGTGATGCCCTTGTCGGCAAACCATGCATTGACGGCCTCAACGGTCTCCTGCGGGGTCGTGGTCGCGATCTGCTCACGCTCCAGGACCGTACCGTCTGCATAGCCCGTGGCGCAGACCATCTTGGTGCCGCCGGCCTCGAGCGCTCCGATAAGCTGCTGTTCTGCCATAGTATTCCTCTCTCTGGGACGAGTTGCTCCGTGACTAGAGTATAGGGCTCTAAACTATTTAAGAAAGCGTTATAAAAAGAAGCCTCGCAACGCGGCGGGCGGTGCGGGGCTTCTTTGGTTGCTTTAGTTGCCGGGCCGTCCTTACCCGCGCGGCTTGATTTTATCACGTAGCGACTTGAGGTTCTCCAGCGCCGCGTTAAGCGTCTCGTCTCGCTTGGCAAAGTGGAAACGAATCAGATGGTTGACGGGCTCGCGGAAGAAGCTCGAGCCGGGCACGGCGCCCACGCCCACCTTTGAGGCCAGGTCCTTGCAGAACTCGAGGTCGCTGTCGTAGCCAAACTCAGAGATATCCATCATCACGTAGTAGGCGCCCTGCGGTACGTTGTGCTTAAGTCCGATACTATCGAGCCCTTGGCAGAACAGGTCGCGTTTGGCGGTATAGAGGTCAAGGACCTCATCGTAATAGCTGCCGTCGAAATTGAGGGCGGTGACGACGGCTTCCTGCAGGGGAGCGGCGGCACCCACGGTGAGGAAGTCGTGGACCTTCTTGATGCGCTCGGTGATCTTGGCCGGGGCAATGGTGTAGCCAAGACGCCAGCCGGTGATGGAGTACGTCTTAGACAGCGAACTGCAGCTGATGGTGCGCTCGAACATGCCGGGCAGCGTGGCCATATAGACGTGCTCGTGGGGCGCGTAGACGATGTGCTCGTATACCTCGTCGGTAATGCAGTAGGCGTCGTACTTTTTGCAGAGGTCGGCGATAAAGGTGAGCTCCTCGCGCGTAAAGACCTTGCCGCAGGGGTTGGAAGGGTTGCACAGGACGATGGCCTTGGGGTCGTTGTCGCGGAAGGCCGCCTCGAGTGTCTCGCGGTCAAAGTCGAATGTGGGCGGGTTGAGCGGCACGTAGATGGGCTCGGCACCCGAAAGGATCGTGTCGGCGCCGTAGTTCTCGTAGAACGGCGAGAAGATGACGACCTTATCGCCGGGGTTCGTGACCGTCATCATGGCGGCCATCATGGCCTCGGTGGAGCCGCAGGTGACTACGATATTCTCGTTGGGGTTCACCGGCATGCCCATAAAGTGCTCCTGTTTGGCGGCAAGCGCCTCGCGCATGGCCTGGGAGCCCCAGGTGATGGAGTACTGGTGATAGAGCGGCTTGGGATCGGCGGCGATGGTGCTGAGGCTATCGAGCAGCTGCGCCGGGGGATCGAAGTCAGGGAAGCCCTGCGAGAGATTGACAGCGCCGTACTTATTGGAGATGCGTGTCATGCGGCGGATGACCGAATCGGTAAATCTTGCCGTGCGGTTGGAGAGTTCTTTCATGACGGTCCTTTCGAGGATTTGCAGTGGGGCAAGTTTACTCCTATGAAACCGGTGGGATTTGCTCGAAATGGTCTCGAAAAACTCTTTTCAAAATTCTTGAAAATTGGGGCTTGCATCGCGTGGCGTTCCTTGCAATAATAGTCGAGCGCGAAGCGCACAGGACACGGTGGGTGTAGCTCAGTTGGCTAGAGCGACGGGTTGTGGTCCCGTAGGTCGAGGGTTCGAGTCCCTTTACCCACCCCAGTTCTTGCTTCGTGTTGATATCGGGTCGTTAGCTCAGTTGGTAGAGCAGGGGACTCTTAATCCCAAGGTCCAGGGTTCGAACCCCTGACGGCCCACCCAAAGATTGTTAAGATGGTCAACTTCGGTTGGCCGTCTATTTTATTAACCTCGCATGGGGCCGAACCCGTAAGGGCACAGACGCTTTACAAGTCGAGCCTGCCCTGGGGGTCGGTGAATCCGTCTGTACCCTCTTTGAGCTTTTTCTCGTCTGCTTTCACGCGACGTTCGAGCTTCTTTGTATCTTCGGCAGGCGGTAGGTTCTCGGGTACAATTCCGCGGTCGATGAGGCTGCCACGCACGCTTGTGTTGTTCTCGACATGCTCTTGCTTGATCTGGTCCAGACCGTACAGGTCGTGTTCCTCGGCGTTGAAGGCCGTCATCGAGTTCGTAAGGTCCTTTGCTTTGATGAGGACATCGGCTAACCTGTCCGCCAATGCCGCGCTCTTGGGTATGCCGAGCTGCTGCTTCATTTCCGCCGTGCTTCTGCCGCCGAATAACGCTTCATCGCCCTTCGACTTGATGATCGCGAATCCTTTGGAGTCCACGCCGCGTTTGAATGCAATACCCGAGAGCTGTTTCTCTGAATCGGATAGCGAGTGGCGCGCCTGTAAGCGCTGAATCTCTGCGAAGCGCTGCTCTATGAGCTCTTGGCGGCGCGTCTGCACGGCAAAGTATGCTTTGGCGAGTGCAATCTCTGGCTTGTTTGAATCTCCGTTCTGGGCGATTAAATAGCATGCATAGCGCGTAAGTTTGTAGTCTTTAACCGCGCGAGCGGCGACACCGGCAATTACCATTTTCGTGGTGTCACGAAAATGGGAATCAACTGGAGTTTTGTTTGTTTCGCACGAGACTTTTGCCCTCTTAACAACTTCGGCGAAGTTTTCCCATCGCGTGTACCCCATGGGTTCCATTAAATCTCGTGCGAGCCAATGCTCAACGCCGTCTTCTACATTGGTGTAGCTATCAAGTTCGACACGCCACTTCTCGATATCTCTACTGCCCATATCTCCTCCTCGCTGGCCTATTGTCTATGCGGGCTTTGCCCGCTCCGTATTCAGAATAAGGATACGCTGCCGTACGGACACGAATGGGCCCCGTGCCACTTCGAGCTCACGGGGCCCATAGATATCGATTAGTTGTGTTCTGCTTTAGATGGGTGTTCGAATTAGTCCGCTCGATAGTGCGATCCGAGGCTTTCGGTTCGCTTGCGCATGGCTTTGATCATTTCCTGTGCTAGTTGAATCTGCGATTGCAGGCGGGCGAGGGCTGCGATCTCGCTGTCATTGGCGTGTGGCTTGCTCAGCGCCGTTGCGTCGTCTTGCAGGCTTTCAAGCTGTTGCAGGGCCTTGAATAGACCCGCTTCGGTCCTGTTGATCATGCAGTAGGTACTCATTGTGCGTTTGAGGCAGCGGGTCAGGCGCTCGGCGTCTGCTGTAGCTATGCCATGCTGGGGGAGGGCGATATCCATCGGTGCGGCCGCCTCAGGAGCGTCCAGCGCTGCTTGGGCTGCCGATGCGCCCGCAATGCGCCCGAACACGATGCCATTGGCACTCGACAAGCCGCCGATGCGGTCGGCGCCGTGCATGCCGCCTGTTGCCTCACCGCAGGCGTAGAGGCCCTCAACGCCTGCGTACGCGGTCTTGTCGATTTTGATACCGCCGTTGGCGGCGTGGGCATACATCGCCACGCGCATCTCGTCGGTCGGCGCGATGCCGTGCTCGTCTTGCAGCCAGGTGGCAAAGGTCTGCACAAACTCGGGGATGTCCTCGCGGGGGAAGTCGTAGTGGAGCGCCAGGCCCTCTGCACCTGCCTGATCTATGACGAGGTCGATGGCGCGGGAGGCCAAGCGCGAGGTGAAAGGACCATATCCAGAGCGCTGCTCAAGCAGATCGTTTAGCTTGCCGTCGGCAATATCGACCGGCTGGTCTACATGTACGTAGCGCCAGGTTTTCTCGTTGAAGACCAGGTTGCGCTTGGGCTCGATGAAGCCGGGCATCATCTGCATGAATTCTATATTAGTAAGCGATGCGCCGTGCGCCAGTGCGATGGCCTGCGAGGAGCTGAGCACATCAGCCGACGTAAGGCTGCGCTCGAACAGGCCGCCTGTGCCACCGGCTGCGATGATCGTGGCCTTGGCAGCAAAGGGCACGATTCGATTTTCGGTAAGGTCGTAGAGCACGGTTCCGGTGATTCTGCCGTTCGTGTTCTCAACAAGGTCGATAAGCTCATGGCGGGGGAGCAGGCGAATGCCGAGTGACTCGATTCGGGTCGTCAGAGCGTCCTCAAGGGGCTTGCGGGTGAGGCCGCGCCACATGCGCGTCTTGTGGTCAAAGCAGGGGATAAACTGCTTTTGCTGAGCGCTCTCAGCGCTTTGCGGACGCTGGAGCTCAACGCCCAGGTCTTGCTCGAGCCATTCAATTGCCTGGGGAATGCCGTGGACAAACGTCTGGACAAGCTCGGGGTCGGCGACGCCGCCACCAACGGTCTGGATGGTGTCGATGAGGTCTTGTTCGTCGTCTTCGTTAACGGGTCCGATAAGCCCCAAGCCCCAGGTTCCGGGGAAGAAACTCGATCCACTCATAGTCTTGCCGGCGCTTGCCACAGCGACGGTTGCACCCGTGCGCGCCGCTTCGATGGCGGCGCAAAGGCCCGCAATGCCAGATCCAATTACCAGTACATCAGTCGATTCCATCGGATTCCTTTCTCGTCCGGCGCATTGTCGCACGGGTGATCGGTAATGGGGCCGCAAAGACTCGGCAAATCGGTAAAGGGCACATATGACAGGTGGGCGTCATGGACGCTCTGACGTTTCATCTCGTCACATCTCGTATTTCGCCCCAACTGATATATCGGCATTCGCTACCCTGCGATAGCGCAAACAAAAAGAGCCGCTACCTCGAAAGGTAGCGGCTCTAAAGCTCAACTATATGAGCATCGCGCGGGCGCGATTAGGCCTTGAGGGCCTCCTCGACGGCGACAGCGCAGGCGACGGTGGCACCGACCATGGGGTTGTTGCCCATGCCGATGAGACCCATCATGTCGACGTGCGCAGGCACGGAGGAAGAACCGGCGAACTGGGCGTCGGAGTGCATACGGCCCATGGTGTCGGTCATGCCGTAAGAGGCAGGGCCGGCGCCCATGTTGTCCGGGTGCAGAGTACGGCCGGTGCCGCCACCAGAAGCGACGGAGAAGTACTTCTTGCCAGCCTCGATGCGCTCCTTCTTGTAGGTGCCAGCGACGGGGTGCTGGAAGCGCGTGGGGTTGGTGGAGTTACCGGTGATCGAGATGTCGACGTTCTCGTGCCACATGATGGCAACGCCCTCGCGGACGTCGTCGGAGCCGTAGCAGTTAACGGCAGCGCGGGGACCATCGGAGTAGGGGATGGTCTCGACGACCTTGAGCTCGCCCGTGTAGTAGTCGAACTGGGTCTTCACATAGGTGAAGCCGTTGATGCGGGCGATGATCTGGGCGGCGTCCTTGCCCAGACCGTTAAGGATAACGCGCAGCGGCTTCTTGCGAGCCTTGTTGGCGTTCAGAGCCAGGCCGATAGCGCCCTCAGCGGCAGCGAAGGACTCGTGGCCGGCCAGGAAGGCGAAGCACTCGGTGTCGTCGGAGAGCAGCATAGCGCCCAGGTTGCCGTGGCCCAGACCGACCTTGCGGTCCTCGGCGACGGAGCCGGGAACGGTGAAGGCCTGGATGCCCTCGCCGATGATGGCGGCAGCCTCAGAAGCGGTCTTGGCGCCACGCTTGACAGCGAGAGCGCAACCGAGGGTGTAGGCCCACTCGGCGTTCTGGAAGGCGATGGACTGGGTGTTGTTGACGATCTCACGCGGGTTGAAGCCCTTGTCGGTGCAGATCTGCAGAGCTTCCTCGAGGGAGGCGATGCCGTTGTCGGCGAGGCACTTGTTGATCTTGTCAGCGCGGCGCTCGTAACCTTCGAACGTAACAGTCATAGTTATTTCCCTCCCTTTCTACTCGTGAACCGGGAACACGCTGGCGACGGAGTGAGTCTCCTCGTCGGTGCGCGGGTCGATGTACTTGGCAGCGTTCTCCCACTGACCATAGTGGCCCATAGCGCCAGCGATGGCCTCCTCGGGGGTCTTGCCGGCCTTGACGGCGTCGGTGAACTTGCCGAGGTTCAGGAACTCGAACGCGATGATCTCGTTCTTGTCGTTGAGAGCCATGCGGGTGACGTAGCCCTGAGCGAGCTCGAGGTAACGAGCGCCCTTGGCCTTGGTGCCGAACATGGTGCCGACCTGAGAGCGAAGGCCCTTGCCGAGGTCGTCGAGGGAGGCGCCCACGGGCAGGCCGCCCTCGGAGAATGCGGTCTGGCTGCGGCCGTAAACGATCTGCAGGAAGATCTCGCGCATAGCAACGTTGATGGCGTCGCAGACGAGGTCGGTGTTGAGGGCCTCGAGGATGGTCTTACCGGGAAGGATCTCGGAAGCCATGGCGGCAGAGTGGGTCATGCCCGAGCAACCGATGGTCTCAACGAGGGCCTCCTCGATGATGCCGTCCTTGACGTTCAGCGTGAGCTTGCAGGCGCCCTGCTGAGGTGCGCACCAACCCACACCGTGCGTAAGACCGGAGATGTCGGAAATCTCCTTAGCCTGGACCCACTTGCCCTCCTCGGGGATGGGTGCGGGGCCGTGGTATGCACCCTTGGCAACGGGGCACATGTTCTCCACTTCCTGTGAGTACTGCATGCCTCTCCTCTCTATCGTGTTGGCGTCCCGTCTGGGGGTCGTGGCTGGCGATTGCCGGGCGACCCTTCGAAAGGGACATGACATGCAGCCCCTATAATACCGCGAAATGCACGGAATATTCGGCGAACGGCTCAGTTTTCGTAGCGAGAAGTCCGGAAGTTTTAATTGAAACGGTTTAACTCTATATTCTGTGGTCGTGAACTTTTGTAGAGGGGGTTCGTCTTGGGCAAGCTTTTGGTCAGCTCTTGTAAGCGTTGCAGGGGCTGACCTGTTGCAACGGTGCCGTTCGCCGCCTGTTTATTGCCTTTGGCCGCGCGAATGTATTGTTTTGCGTGAATGTTTTGGTGGCACGCTTCAATCGTGTTGTATTGGATGGCAAGCAGATCCAGGCGAAGGGAGCGCCATGCAGCGCGTTTGGAGAACGGTTACCGGCTTTTACCATGTCTGTGCCCGCGGTACGGGCAAGCAGCTCATCTTTGAGGGCGATGAAGACCGATGGGAGTTTTTGGAGCTGATGCGCGAGTGCTGCCGCGAGGAGGGCGTGACGGTTATCGCCTGGTGTCTTATGGGCACTCACGTGCATTTGGTGCTTGCAGATTACGAGGACAGGATGAGCGCGGCGATGCACCGGCTGCTTTTGACGTACGCGCGGCGGTTCAATAAGCGCACGGGGCGCACGGGTCATCTGTTCCAGAACCGTTTTGACCGGCGCTCGCTCGATACCGACCGTTATCTAATGGCTGCCATTCGCTATGTTCACGCTAATCCGCAGGAGGCGGGTATCGCCCTGATCGAGCGTTATCCCTGGAGCAGCTTTGCCGAGTATCTGAGAGCGTATGACAACGATACGACGAGGGGATTTTCGGACCCTTCTTGTGTGCTTGAGCTCTTTGAGTCTGCCAAGGGGTTTCTGGATTATTCTCTGTCGATGCCCGATGGTTCCGATCCGGTGATTCACGATATGGATGAGACAGAGTGGGAGCGGCGTGCGTTTGCCGACAAGATGGCGAAGCGCCTGGGCGTGCCGCTCAACGAACTCAAGACCGTAGCGCCCTCGCGGCGAGATGGAATCATTTTCGCCCTGCACGATGTCGGCTACACGGTGCGCGAGATCGAACGATATACGGGAATCAGCAAGAGTACCGTCTCTCGTATCGTGCGCGCTTATGTTCGGGTGAATGCTCAGGCTGAGGGCTCGGAATAGAAAATGGCCGAACCACTCTTGTCAAGCGATTCGGCCAACAAAATTCTTAAGATTTGGGACAAATACTACTGATTATTTTGTCCCGTGAGCATGCCGTCGAGGGTGCGCCAGGCGAGCTCGGCGCATTTGACGCGGGCGGGCATGTGCGAGATGTCCTGGAGCTGGGCGGCCTCGTCCAGGTCTTCCAAGTCCTCCTCGGAGAGCTGCTCGCCGCGGATCATGGCGAGGAAGAGCTCTGCCAAGCGGCGAGCTTCCTCGACGGTCTCGCCGGTGATGAGGTCGGCCATGATGTCGGCGCTTGCCTGGCTGATGGCGCAGCCGTGGCCGGTAAAGGAGGCCTCCTCGATCACGTTGTTCTCGACACGTAGCTGCAAGGTGAGCTCGTCTCCGCAGCTGGGGTTGATGCCGTCGTGCTCGTGCGTGGGGGCGTCCATCTCGTACTTGTAGTCGGGGTGCGAGTTGTGCTCCATAAACGTGGTGGAGGTGTACAGATTACCCATTGAACGTGCTCCAAACGTGATGCAGGCCGGCGATGAACTTGTCGATATCGGCCTTGTCGTTGTAGAAGGCCACGCTGGCGCGGCAGCAGGCAAGGTTCTCGACGCCCAGCCAGGTGAGCAGCGGCTGCGCACAGTGGTGGCCGGCGCGAATGCAGACGCCGTCCATGTCCATGATGCTCGCTACGTCGTGCGGGTGGATGCCCTTGACGTTAAAGCTCACGACGCCGTGGTGGTTGTCCCAATAGATGGAGCCGATGATCTGGACAAAGTCGAGCTGCATGAGTTCGCCCATCAGATAGTGGACGAGTGCCTGCTCGCGGGCCTGGATGTTCTCGTAACCCACCGTGTTGACCAGGTAATCGAGTGCGGCTCCCGTGGCGAAGATGCCGGCGGCGTCCTGCGTGCCGGCCTCGAACTTCTCGGGGACGGGAGCCCAGACAGCGTTCTGCTCGGTGACCGAATCGATCATCTCGCCGCCGGTAAGCATGGGCGGCATGGCGTTGAGCAGGTCCATCTTGCCCCACAGCACGCCGATGCCCATGGGGCCCATGGCCTTGTGCGCGCTAAAGGCAAAGAAGTCGGCGCCCAGGTCGGCCACATCGACCGGCATGTGCGGCAGCGACTGCGCGCCGTCGACGACCAGGTAGCCGCCGTACTTGTGCACGAGTTTGCCGAGGTTCTTGACCGGGTTCTCGACGCCCAGCACGTTGGAGACCTGTCCCACGGCTAGGATCTTGGTCTTGGGACCCACCTTGGCAAGAACCTCCTCGGTGGTGAGCTGGCCGGTCTTGGTGGGGTAGAGGTAGACGAGCTTGGCGCCGGTCTCGCGGCAGACCTGCTGCCACGGAATCAGGTTGGAGTGGTGCTCCATGATGGTGATGACGACCTCGTCGCCCGGTTCGAGCACTGTGGGCGCAAAGCTCTTAGCGACCAGGTTGAGCGACTCGCTCGTGTTGCGGGTGAAGACGACCTCGTTGGTCTGTGAGGCGCCGATGAGGTCAGCGATCTGCTGGCGGACCTTCGCGATGGCGTCGGTGGCCTCGACGGACAGCGAGTACAGGCCGCGCAGGGGGTTGGCGTTCATGCGCTGGTAGAAGTCGCGTTCGGCGTCGAGCACACAGGCAGGGCGCTGCGCGGTGGCGGCGCTATCGAGGAAGGCGATCTCGGGGTGCTGCTGGAACAGCGGGAACTGGCCCTTGTAGGGGTTGGTCTCGATGTCCACGGTGGGCCAGCCGCGCGAAGCCTCGTCGCTGGCGTCGAGCTCCATGGGCTCGGGGGCGGTACAGGTGTCGCATTTAACGTGCTCGGTGTCGATCATGCGAGCTCCTCTTCAAAGTTGTCGATCAGGTTGTTGCCCAAGCGGACGACGGCGGCGCGGGTGCGCTCGTCGGTGGCGGAAAGCGCGGCGTCCTCCAGCTTGGCGCGGATGAACAGGTCCTCGGCGGCGTTTTGGTCAAGGCCGCGGCAGGCGAGGTAGAACAGCTGCTCGTCGCGGACGTGACCGATGGTGGCGCCGTGGTTGCCGGCGACGTCGTCCTCGTCGCAGAGGATGACGGGGACGGTCTTGTTGTCGACGCCCTTGTTGGCCAAAAGCACCGTCTCGCGCTCGGTGCCGGTTGCACCCTTGCAGCCGTGCACGAGGTCGATGGTGCCGCGGTAGACCTTCTTGGACGTGCCGGTCAGCACGCCGTTGGCGTCGATCTCGCACTCGGTCTTGCGACCGCGGTGGCGCAGCTCGTAGTTAAAGTCGCGCACCTGCTCGCGGGCGCCCAGGTAATCGGTATCGATGGTGACCTTGGCGGTATCGCCCAGCAGGTCGCCGGCAAGGCCGGTGGCGCTGGCGCCGGCACCCAGGACAGTGTGCTGCACGTTGACGCGCGCGCCCTCGTCTAGGAACAGGCCGGTGTCGTCGAGTGCGATCCAGCTGTCGTCGAGTGTCTGCGTGCAGGTCACGTTGACGGTGGCGTACTCGTGGGCGCACACACGCAGCACGGAGCCCACGACGCCCTCGCCGGCAACGGGGGAGTCCAGGGCTAGGGCGAGGTCGAGCGTTGCCTGCGGGCGGGCGACGACGTCGATGGCGGCAATCGCAGCCGCTGCGTCGACGCCACTCACGCGCACGGTAACGGCGGCGTGCTGGTAGGCGGGAACATCGATGACGATGCGCTTGGTGGCGTGCTCGGTCAGATACGCATAGGCGGCCTCGCCCATGCCGGTCTCGAAGGCCTCGGCAGGGGAGAGCTCCTCCTCGAGCTTGATGGCGCCGGCCTGGTAGACAGAGGTGGCGGGCACGTCGAGCTCGGTCTCGGGCGTGATGCGGGCACGGTCGGCAGCGTCGCCGGGGGCGGAGGCGCGGCGCTCGGGGAAGCGCTCGGCCATGGCGTCCATGGCGGCGTCGAAGGCGTCGGCCGAGCCGGCAAGCTGCTCGTCCAAGCCCTCGACCTCAACGGCCTCGGCGGGGGCGGCGGCAAGTTCGTCCGAAAGCTCGAGCTTGGTCTGGTTCATCTTGAGCCAGCCCCAAGTTGCGGCCGGCATCGCATTAACCTGCTCGAGCGTGGTCGCAGCGGTGTTCGTGGTCTGTTTCATTATCCGATCGCTCCTTCCATCTCGAGCTTGATCAGGTTGTTCATCTCGACGGCGTACTCAAGCGGCAGCTCCTTGGAGACCGGGTTGGCAAAGCCGTTGACGATCATGGTGCGGGCCTCTTCCTCCGAGATACCGCGGCTCATCAGGTAGAACACCTTGTCGTCGC
>CABSNA010000014.1 GCA_902478865.1 uncultured Collinsella sp. | reverse complement strand
GGAATACGCGCGTGAATCAGTACCTGGAGGCGCACGGCGGCAAGCCGTGCGAGGAATTCCGCATTAAAAAGCAAGGCGACTTTGACTGGTTTGGCAAGACGCTCGGCATCGTTTCGATTCCGCGCGCGACCAATCGCCTGTATACTGCGGCGACGCGTTTTGGTCAGTATCCCATCCATAAGGAGTATGTGCTCAAGACCATCGGCGTTATGCACGAGATTGTACGCGAAAACCCCGGCCAGCCCGATCATCCGCCGTATCGCTTGCTAACTGAGGAGTTTTTCGATACAACGTTTACCGAGGTCATCGAGCTGACCGAGGCGGGATTTGCCGCCCGCGTCGCATCATCCGGTGTTCCTGCTCTGCCCCTGATCGCTAGCTGCTAGCTGGCCGGCCCGGCAGTGAACAGCTCATCCCAATCGACCAACAGCTCCCGTCGCAGGGCGTAAACACGGCAAACGAGCTGCACATTTCATAGCATGCCATAAGTAGCTGGTTGCGTGTCATGCCGTGCGGGAGGCATCGACGCACAGAAAAAGGGCCCGGAAGGCTTTGCCTTCCGGGCCCTTTGCAATGCAAGTGTGCTTGCAAGTGCGATTTAGCGCACCTGAGCGACGTAAGCGACGTTGGTCGAGGAGACCTTGTCCTCGAGCTGGACGCTCATGCGGGGATCGCCGGCGGTGGCGACGGTCAGGTCGCCGGCCTCGACGTAGCCGAGCTCCTTAGCGGTCTCAATCGCCTTGACGATCGTGCCGTTGACGGTACCCTGGGTAATCTCGGCCTGGTGCGGGATAACGCCCCAGTACATGATCATCTGCTGGACGGCCCACTCGTGGCGGGAGAACGCGCAGATCGGCATGTTGGGACGGAAGTGCGAGATCAGGCGAGCGGTACGACCGGTGGTCGTCGGCACGGTGATGCACTTGGCGCCAACGGTGGTGGCCATGTTCACAGCGGACATACCCACAACGTTGTTGACGACGCGGGTGCCGTGAGCATCGGCCGGAACCTCGAGCGGAGCGTGGGCCGGGAGGTACTTCTCGGTCTCGAGAGCAATGCTGGCCTGCATCTTGACGGCCTCGACCGGGTACTTACCGGCAGCGGACTCGCCGGACAGCATGACGGCGTCGGTGCCGTCATAAATGGCGTTAGCAACGTCGGCGACCTCGGCGCGCGTCGGGCGCGGGTTCTGCTGCATGGAGTCGAGCATCTGCGTAGCGGTGATAACGGGCTTGTAGGCCGCGTTGCACTTGGCGATGATCTCCTTCTGGATGTGCGGAACGAGCTCGGGCTTGATCTCGATGCCCAGGTCGCCACGGGCGACCATGATGCCGTCGGAAGCCTCGAGAATCTCGTCGAAGTTCTCGACGCCCAAGGCGCACTCGATCTTCGGGAAGATCGTCACGTGCTCGCCGCCGTTCTCGCGGCAAAGCTCGCGGATGCCGCGGACGGACTCGCCGTCACGGATGAAGGAAGCGGCGATGTAGTCGATGTTCTCGGTCAGGCCAAAGAGGATGTCCTGACGATCGCGCTCGGTGATGGCGGGCAGCGAGATGTTGACGTTGGGCATGTTGACGCCCTTGCGCTCGCCGATCAGGCCGTCGTTCTTAACGACACAGGTCATGTCCTGGCCACTGACGGACTCGACCTCGAGGGCAACCAGGCCGTCATCGATCAGGATGAGGGAGCCCTTCTCGACCTCGGAAGGCAGAGCCAGGTAGTCGAGGGAGATGTGCTCAGCGGTGCCGTGGAAATCCTCGGACGTGGGCTGAGCGGTGACGACAATCTTGTCGCCGGTCTTGACGGCAACCTTCTTGCCGTCGACCAGAAGGCCGGTGCGGACCTCGGGGCCCTTGGTGTCGAGCAGGATGCCGACGGGCAGACCGAGCTCCTTGGAAATACGACGGACGCGCTCGATGCGACCGTGGTGCTCGTCGTAGGATCCGTGCGAGAAGTTAAAACGGGCAACGTTCATGCCCGCCTTGATCATCTCGCGGATGGTCTCGTCGCTATCGCAGGCGGGACCCATGGTGCATACAATCTTAGTGCGCTTGTACATTCAGACCTCCATCTGACATCGTCTTGCGCTGATAGATAAACCATAAGAAATAAAACCGAGATGATTATAACGAAATGCCGACCGAATACCCCAAAAAATCGACCGTATGCCGAAATGGAAGTTCATTTTTTGCGGGAAAAACGGTATATGAAAAATCTTTACCAACCACTCCAACCGCTGCTATCTGGGAGATATGTCAGTTTGGCGATGTGCCGAAGAAAAAACGTTTTACCAATGTTGAGCATCACACGGTCTGCACCGTTGCGTGCGGACCATATTTCCAAACCGATTGTTTTGGCTAGACGCGTCGCTTTGGGGTACCATAGCTCCACTATCAACTGCCGCTCAGCACGGCAGCCTTGATGAGCCCTTGCCCTTCTCCTGGGAATTATGATCGGGCATCAATCTGCTGAGTGGCCCGAATCCCAGGAGGGGACTCTATATGCAAAAGGAATACCTGTCCGCCGCGGCGGAGGTGCTCAGCGACCAAGGTGTCGATGAGAACCTCGGCCTGAGCAACGACGAGGCGTCTTCGCGCCTCGCCAAGACAGGCCCTAACAAGCTCGAGGAAGCCGAGAAGACGCCGCTGTGGAAGCGTTTCTTTGAGCAGATGGCCGACCCCATGGTCATCATGCTGATCGTTGCCGCCGTCATCAGTGCGCTCACGGGCATGGTCAAGGGCGAGCCCGACTTTGCCGATGTTGCCATCATCATGTTCGTCGTTATCGTCAACTCGGTGCTGGGCGTGGTCCAGGAAGCCAAGAGCGAGGAGGCCCTTGAGGCCCTGCAGGAGATGAGTGCGGCGCAGTCCAAGGTGCTGCGCGACGGCAAGCTCGTGCACCTGCCGAGCGCCGAGCTCGTGCCCGGCGACGTGATCATGCTCGAGGCGGGCGACTCCGTCCCGGCCGACTGCCGCGTGCTCGAGAGCGCCACGATGAAGATCGAAGAGGCCGCGCTCACCGGCGAGTCCGTGCCCGTAGAGAAGCACGCCAACGTGATCGAGCTCGCCGCGGGCACCGATGACGTGCCGCTCGGCGACCGTAAGAACATGTGCTATATGGGCTCCACCGTCGTGTACGGCCGTGGTCGCGCCGTCGTGGTCGGCACCGGCATGAACACCGAGATGGGCAAGATCGCCGGCGCCCTGGCCGAGGCCAAGGAAGAGCTCACGCCGCTGCAGGTGAAGCTCGCCGAGCTCAGCCGCATCCTCACCATCATGGTGATTGTCATCTGCGTCGTGATCTTTGGCGTTGACATCCTCCGCCACGGCGTGGGCAACGTCCTTACCGATCCGACTGCCCTGCTCGACACCTTTATGGTTGCCGTCTCGCTCGCCGTCGCCGCCATCCCCGAGGGCCTGGTTGCCGTCGTGACCATCGTCCTTTCGCTTGGCGTGACCAAGATGGCCAAGCGCCAGGCGATTATCCGCAAGCTCTCTGCCGTCGAGACCCTTGGCTGCACACAGACCATCTGCTCCGACAAGACCGGTACCCTTACCCAGAACAAGATGACCGTCGTCAAGCACGAGCTCGCTGCGCCCAAGGAGAAGTTCCTGGCCGGCATGGCGCTGTGCTCCGATGCTCAGTGGGACGAGGAGCTGGGCGAGGCCGTGGGTGAGCCGACTGAGTGCGCGCTCGTCAACGACGCCGGCAAGGCGGGCCTCACTGGCCTGACTGCCGAGCACCCGCGCGTGGGCGAGGCCCCGTTTGACTCGGGCCGCAAGATGATGTCCGTGGTCGTCGAGACCCTTGACGGCGAGTATGAGCAGTACACCAAGGGCGCGCCCGACGTGGTGATCGGCCTGTGCACCCATATCTACGAGGGCGATAAGGTCGTACCCCTGACCGAGGAGCGTCGTGCCGAGCTCGTGGCCGCCAACAAGGCCATGGCCGACGAGGCCCTGCGCGTGCTGGCGCTGGCAAGCCGCACCTACACCGAGGTCCCGGCCGACTGTAGTCCCGCCGCGCTCGAGCACGACCTGGTCTTCTGCGGCCTGTCCGGCATGATCGACCCGGTTCGTCCCGAGGTCGCCGACGCCATCCGCGAGGCGCACGATGCCGGTATTCGCACCGTCATGATCACGGGCGACCACATCGACACCGCCGTGGCCATCGCCAAGCAGCTGGGCATCGTCACCGATCGCAGCCATGCCATCACCGGTGCCGACCTCGATCGCATGAGCGACGAGGAACTCGACGCGCACATCGAGGACTACGGCGTGTACGCCCGCGTCCAACCCGAGCACAAGACACGCATCGTCGAGGCTTGGAAGTCGCGCGACCAGATCGTGGCCATGACGGGCGACGGCGTCAACGACGCCCCGTCCATCAAGCGCGCCGACATCGGCGTGGGCATGGGCATTACTGGTACCGACGTCACCAAGAACGTCGCCGACATGGTGCTCGCCGACGACAACTTCGCTACCATCATCGGCGCCTGCGAAGAGGGTCGTCGCATCTACGACAACATCCGCAAGGTCATCCAGTTCCTGCTTTCGGCCAACCTTGCCGAGGTGTTCTCGGTGTTTATCGCCACGCTCATCGGCTTTACCATCTTCCAGCCGGTGCAGCTGCTGTGGGTGAACCTAGTTACCGACTGCTTCCCCGCGCTCGCGTTGGGCATGGAGGATGCCGAGGGCGACATCATGAAGCGCAAGCCGCGCAACGCCAAGGACGGCGTCTTTGCCGGCAATATGGGCCTGGACTGTGTGGTCCAGGGCCTAATCATCACCGTGCTGGTGCTGGCGAGCTTCTTTGTGGGCGTGTACTTTGACATGGGCTACATCCACATCGCCGATATGATCGCTGGCAATGCCGACGAGGAAGGCGTGATGATGGCGTTCATCACGCTCAACATGGTCGAAATTTTCCACTGCTTCAATATGCGCAGTCGTCGTGCGTCGCTGTTCACCATGAAGAAGCAAAACAAGTGGCTGTGGGCTTCCGCCGCGCTGGCGCTGGTGCTGACGGTGATCGTAACCGTGCAGCCGACGCTTGCCGAGATGTTCTTTGGCCCCGTGACGCTTGAGCTCAAGGGCGTTGTCGCTGCCCTGGGCCTGGCCTTCCTGATCATCCCGCTGATGGAGATCTACAAGGCGATCATGCGTGCGGTCGAGAAGGAGTAAGTTAACCTGTCCGGGCCCGCCCCTGCGTGTTTTCTTCTTCGCTGGTCCTCGCGCTTCGCGCTGCGGGATCGCTCGGAAGAAACCCCTCCCGGCGGGCGGGCCTTCGGATAACCTCTCGGGACCATTGGCTGAGGGAAAGTTTGTGAGCTGGTCGGGCTTTGCCCGGCCAGCTCTTTTTGATTTAAAATACCTGCTCAGTTGTGTGGTTTTGTGCTGGGAGGCATCTGTGGGCAAGGCTAAGGCTAAGGCGAAGAAAAAGACGACGGGGGCGCGGGCTAAGCGCGATCGTCGTCGGAAGCTCGCGACCGAGGCTCCCGCATCTGCTGAGGAGTTGCTGGCGAGTGTACCGGGGCTTGACGCGCTGCAGGATGTTCCGGCGTTTGATGACCTGCCGGTCGATGAAGCTCAGCAGGCTGCCTTTGATGATTTCTGCGCACATGCCGAGGAGCCCGAGCAGATGCGGCTGGGTGCTGTGGTGCGCTTGGATCGCGGGTTTCCGCTGGTGGCGACTGCCGACGATACCTTCCGCGCCGAGCATGCCGTGGGGTTTGCCAAGTCGCGCGGCGAGGATGAGGTCCTGCTGCCTGCCGTGGGCGACCGTGTGGCGGTGCGCCGCGCTCCCGGGCACGATATGGGCGTGATTGAGTGCGTGCTGCCGCGCCGTACGAGCTTTGAGCGTTGGCGCGGCCGTGCCCGCGGAGAGCGCCAGGTGCTCTGCTCCAACGTGGATAGCGTGCTAATCGTGCAGGCGCTCGGTGCCGGTGAGGTGCTGCTCGACCGCGTGGCGCGCTCGCTGGTGTTGGCGCTCGACTGCGATGCCGAGCCGGTGGTGGTACTCACCAAAGCTGATCGCTGCGATGCCGAGGAGCTCGAGCGCGATCTGGACCGCGTGCGCCGCCTGGTGGGTCCGGACGTGCGCGTGATCGTGACGTCCTCTGCCGAGGGCCGCGGCCTGGACGAGGTCCGTTCCTGCGTGCCTGCCGGGAGCTGCGCCATGATTCTGGGCGAGTCGGGTGCCGGCAAGTCGACGCTGCTCAATGCGCTGCTGGGCCACGATACGTTGGCGACCGGCGGTGTGCGCGAACGCGACGACCAGGGCCGTCACACTACCGTCGCGCGCGTGATGGTAGCGCTGCCGGGCGACGCCGGCGTGATCGCCGATGCCCCGGGCCTGCGCAGCTTACCGCTCGTGGGTCACGAGCGGGGTCTGGCGCGCGCCTTCCCCGAGATTGTCGAGGCATCGCGCGCGTGCCGGTTTGGCGATTGCACGCATACCCATGAGCCGGGTTGCGCCGTTCGCGAGGCCGAGGACGCCGGGCAGATTGACAGCCTGCGTCTGGAAACGTTCCAAAACCTGGCGTCATCCATGCGCGTGAGCGCTCAAATGCTCGATCCCGATGTCCATCTGTAATTGATTTTTCCTATGACAGCCGTCTTCCAACTGTTCGGGAGACGGCTTTTTTGCTGCGGAAAAGCCTCGAAACATGCAGTTTGCTGACGTGCTGACCAAAACCTTGCCACGAGCTTGACGGGCTGGTCAGCTTTTGGTCAGCGATTGGTTTGACATCGAAAACCAAGATCGCGATTGCGCCGCTTTGCGCTCTGACCGCCCAGACAATGGTGGTACGGGCATTCGCCCGGCACTGCCATGAGAGGAGCGGCCGTGAACAAGAGCAAGCGCATCGCCATCAGTCTGGTCGCGGGCGTGCTCGCTGCGCTGCTCTGCATGGCTTACGGCTCGTCGATCCGCTCACGAGCCGAACAGGTCCAGGCTGAGACCTTGGCCAAGTACGGTGGCGATCACGTCGAGGTATGCGTCGCGGCGCGCGATATCGATGTGGGCGAGACCCTCGATGAGACCAATGTCATAACCCAGGAATGGCTGACGAGCCTGCTGCCGCGTGGCGCAGCGACCGAGCTGCGCCAGGTGCGCGGCGACGTGACGACTTCGCGTATTCCCAAAAACGCCGTGATCTGCAATGTCTACACCAAGGCCGAGAGCCACAAGCTCGAGGTGCCTAAGGGCAAGGTCGCCGTTTCGGTGGCGGTCGATGCCGAGCACTCGGTCGGCGGTGCCACGGGCGTGGGCAGCTACGTGGATGTGTATGTGCAAAAAGACGGCGTAACCGATCGGCTGTGCGGCGCGTACGTGATCGATACCAGTGAGGATTCCGGTGCCACGCGCGAGGGCAAGATCGAATGGGTGACGCTGGCGGCTGACCCCGAAGACGTCAAGGAACTGCTGGGCGCCTCGGGCAAGGGAACGGTCAGCTTGACGATTCCCGCCACGGCGCGCGGCAAAAAGAGCGGAGGCGACGAGTGATGAAGGCGATCTGGCTTGCGTGCTGCGCGTGCGGCGATTACGGGCTGTTGCAGCGGGAAGTCGAGGGCCGTGATGCGGGTGCACAGGTGCTTCGTGTGGGTGACCTGGACGGGCTGGTTTCCATGGCGCGGGCGTTTCCGTCGCGCCGCGGGGCTGCCATCATCGCGGCGTCTCTGTTTGATACCGAAGATGTGCGCAAGACTGTTGCGCGCCTGACGGCCGAAGGCCGCGTGAGTCGCGTGGTCGTGTTGATAGAAGCGCTCGATCCGTCGGATATCGAGGGGCTGTTTCGCGCGGGGGCGACCGAGGTCATCGCTGCACACAGTATATGCGGCAACGGGCGCGCGGGCGAGGGAGCGGTTGGTTCCGATCGGCGCATGACGATTGAGCCCGATGCTTTTGTTGATAGGGAACCCGGGGCGCCTCGCGCTACAAGAGGCCCGCGTGTTGATGATTATGGAAAAGCGGAAGCCGAGCATGGTCGGCGCCCCCGGAACCCCCTTGTATACGATGACGCTGGAGGGCCGGCGCAGCATGCTGGCGATTCCCCGGCTGTAGATATGGGATACGTGCACGGCGTGAATCTGGCGGATGAACTCGACGAAGTTGAGGGCTTTGCCGGGTGCGGCGAGTTGTCGCTGATGCAGCATGAGCAGATTGCACAGAACGAGCCTGCCTCGCAGACCGAACAAGCTGCCATGCCGGCTTGGACGCAGCGTGTGGTTGCGGCGGGGGAGACGGGGACGCTGTCACCGACGCCCGCCCCGCCGCCTCCGATGCCGCCGGCAGACGCTGCCGCTTCGCCGCATCGAGCTCCGGTCATCTGCGCCATTTCGGGTTCGGGCGGTTGCGGCAAGTCGACGATCGTTGCCACCATGGCACACACATCGTCGCTGTTGGGCTTGCGTGCCGCCGTGCTCGACCTGGACCTGATGTTTGGAAACCTTTACGACTTGTTAGGCGTCGATGCTCCGCGCGATATGGCGGCACTTATCGAGCCGTCGGCGGCGGGCACGCTCACCGAGCCGGATATCGTAGCCACATCGATGCGCGTGGCACCGGGCGTTACGCTCTGGGGTCCCGTCGCGGCGCCCGAGCAAGCCGAGCTCATGGCACGTCCGGTGGAGCTACTGCTTGATGTTCTGCGTCGCGAATCCGACGTGGTCTTTATCGATACCTCGGTCTTTTGGGGCGACGCCGTGGCGGCTGCGGTGGCGGCGAGCGACCGTTGCCTGGTCGTTGGCGATGCGGCGGTGTCGTCCGCGGCATCGGCATCGCGCGTCATTGAACTGGCAGGTCGAGTAGGTGTGCCGCGCACGCGCATGAGCGCCGTGTTCAACCGGTTCGGTGCGCGCGGGGCAGACGAGGACGTCGCCATGCGCTTTGAGATTGCCTGTGCGTTAAGCTCCAAGATTCGTATCGCCGATGGCGGGCAGGATCTCGCCGCGCTCATGGCGTTTGGGCGCGCTGACGAGGCAGTGGGGCAGACCAGCGCTTTTGCGACCAGCGTGCGCGAGGCCACGCGCGAGATGCTCGTGGAACTGGGGTGCGCCGTCGGCCCTTGGAGCGATATGGTCGCCGACCGTGCAACGCGCACCGAACGCCCGCGTATCCGCCTTCCCTGGTCGCGCGAGGGTGATCAGCGATGAGCCTGCAAACGAGGATTAAGGCTGCCGGCGCTGCGGCGGCGGCAGCGCCTGTAGATGCGGGGCGTCGCCGCGCCGTGAAACGACGCACCAAGCGCGCCGTGATGGACCGCATGGGTTACGACGAAGTGGCGCGTATCAGCGCCTATATCGACCCGGCACTTGCCCGCTCGGAATTGCGTCCTGCGGTGGAGGCGGCGCTCAATGTTGAGGAGCCGACCGATCTCGCGACGTCCGAGCGCGAGACCATCATCGACGAGATTTTGGATGACGTGGTGGGCCTGGGGCCGTTGCAGCCGCTCATCGAGGACGACACCGTTACCGAGATCATGATCAACGGCTGCCGCTCGGCTTTCTTTGAACGCGGCGGCGTCTTGTACCCCATCGAGCATGCGTTTGAGGATGATGAGCAGATCCGTGTGCTTATCGACCGCATTATCTCGCCACTTGGCCGCCGTATCGACGAGCGCAGCCCTATCGTCAACGCCCGCCTCAAAACGGGCTATCGCGTCAACGCGGTGATTCCGCCTGTGGCGATTGACGGACCGATTCTCACCATCCGAAAGTTCTCGGACCGTATCTGCTCGCTGGACGAGCTCGTGGGGTTGGGATCGCTGCCGCTTTGGTATGCGCAGCTGCTGTCGTGCGCGGTGTCGCTGCGACAGGACCTGGCGGTTGCGGGAGGCACGGGATCTGGTAAGACCACCCTGCTCAACGCGTTGTCATGTGAGATTTCCACCGGCGAGCGCATCGTGACGATCGAGGACTCTGCCGAGCTCAAGTTTGCACATCATCCGCACGTGGTGCGCCTAGAGGCGCGCGAGGCTTCAATTGAGGGCGAGGGCGCGGTGACGATCCGCGACCTGGTAACTAATGCCCTGCGCATGCGCCCCGACCGCATCGTGGTGGGCGAGGTGCGCGGTGCCGAGTGCTGCGACATGTTGCAGGCCATGAACACGGGCCACGACGGGTCGCTCACCACACTTCATGCGGGTTCAGAACAGGAGACCGTGGTGCGTCTGACGTTGCTTGCACGTTATGGCATCGATCTGCCGAGCGAGCTCATCGAGGAGCAGATTGCCATGGCGCTCGACGGCATCGTGATGTCCGAGCGTCACGCCGATGGCAGGCGTTTCGTCTCCTCGTATTCGGGGGTGCGACGCGCCGCATCGGGCGGCGTAGAGCTCGAGCGCTATGTGACGTTCGATGCCGCCGAGCGCACCTGGACGCTTGACCGCGAGCCGCCGTTTATCGCAGAAGGCCTGCGGTCGGGGACGCTCACACAAGAGGAGGTGGACGAATGGAGATCACTGTGCCCCTCGTCGTAGGGGGCTTGGCAGGGCTTTCTGTCGCGACGGCGTGCGGGGCGGAACCTCGTGTGCCGCAGGTACCGCCGGCGGAGCTGGCACGTCAGGCGCTCGAGACGGTGGCAGAGAAGCTGCCGCGTGAGCTGGTGGAAAACGATCTGCTGAAAAAGATCGCCCGTTCGTGGGCATCGCTGGCTCCGGCGCATCGCCTTGGCCTCGTGATCGAAGATGCTTCGGGACGTTTGGCGTTTCTGCTGCTATCGAGCGGTGTCTGCTGCGTTTTACTAACGATGGTGTCGTTATCGCCCCTCGGATTTGCCTTGGGACTTGTTGCTCCGTTTGCCGTTGGTGCCGCTCGGGATGGCTTTGAGAGCCGGCGCGAGCAACACGATGCAGAAGAGGCAATGCCCGAGGCGTTTACCGCACTTTCCATGTCGCTTGCCTCGGGACATTCGCTGGCCCAGGGCATGCGCTTTGTGGGCGCTCATGCGCAAGAGCCAGTGCATACCGAGTTTTTGCGGGTGGCGGCGGCGATCGATTGCGGCATCTCGGCGACCGACGCGCTCGATGACTTGCTCGTACGTATCGACGCCCCCGGTCTTTCGCTTGTGACCTTGGCGCTTAAGGTGTCTCAGCGCACCGGCGCTCCGCTTGCCGACTTACTGTCCGAGGCGTCGAGCATGGTGGGGGAGCGCATTGAGCTCAAGCGCCGCCTGGATGTTAAGACGTCGCAGGCTCGCATGTCTGCGCATATGGTCGCGGCGATGCCGGCGGGCATGTGCGCGGTGTTGGCGCTGCTTTCGGCAGATTTTCGTCGCGGTCTTGCGACGCCTGCCGGCGCGGGCGCTGTGGTGCTGGGTCTTGCCCTCAACGCCGTTGCCCTGGTGGTTGTCCGGCGCATTATGCGGGTGGAGCTATGAGCGCCCCGGTTGCAGCTGCGGCTTGCCTGTGCGCCCTGAGTGTATTTGTCGCGACGGGTTTTGATCGGGCGGATGCACGCAAGATCGCAGGGGCCTGCAAGCGCGAGGCGGTGCTGGTCGCTGCCGCGGGTCGCTCGGTGGTCGATGCTCTGACCGCGCGAGTGAAGGACGCGGTTGGAGCGGGCGGCCCGGCGCGAGTGTCGCTCGGCGAAGTGTCCGAGATGATCGATGTTGTGCGCTTGGGTCTTTCGGCCGGTCTTTCGTTTGATGCGGCGCTTGAGATTTTCTGCGCCAACCGCCGGTCAGTGCTCGCTCTTCGCCTTGAGCGCGCCTGCATGGCGTGGCAGGTGGGCGTGGGCACGCGTGAGGACGAGTTGTTGGCCGCCGCGCGCGACCTGGACGTGCGAGCGCTCGAGACCTTTGCCATCACGGTGGGGCAGGCGCTCGCCCTGGGTGCCCCACTTGCCGAGACGCTGGCCGCTCAAAGTCGCGAGATCCGTGCGGCTCATCGCGCCGCGGTCGAGCGCGAGATCGAGCGTGCGCCCGTCAAGCTGTTGATTCCCACCGGCACGCTCATCTTGCCGGCGTTGCTTCTGTCCATATTGGGCCCGCTGCTGGGAGCAGGCGGGATGACGTAGGGAGGAATACATGAACACGATGACTGACGCTGCTGGCAAGGTCCAGGGCTGGGCGTTTTGCCGGGCGGCACATGTTCGTCAGCGCACCAAGGAACTATTGCAGGAGGAGAGCGCACAGGGTACCACCGAGTATGCCATCTTGGTCGGCGTGCTCGTGGTGATTGCGATTATCGCCATCGTCGCATTTAAGGGCAAGGTCCAAGATCTATGGAACGCTATCAGCGAGGGCATCAACAGCCTGTAGAGGGCGAGCGCCCCATCGGGATGCTGCTGGTGTTTGCTTGCCTGACCGTGGCGATAGCGGCGGTGCTTTGGGGGCTTAACGCCGCGCGGCAGCAGCGTCCTGGGACCGCCTCCGATTTGGGCTCAGATTCGGCGGTGGCGTCTCAAAAAGATGAGATGCGAGATGCGGACGATTCGGATGTCGCTGTCACGGCGCAAACCTTTCTGCGGACGCTCGACAAGCGGTCTGGCACTGCGACGGATTCGCCTGAGGGCAACGCGATTGCGGTCCGGCTTGCATGGTCCGAGGACCGACCGATGACCGAAGCGGCGGCGGATATGCTGCGTGCCTATCGCGAGGTACCCACGGCGCAACTTGCTCTGAGCGGCTATCTCGACATCAAGGGAAACGTGTGGGGCGCCATCGTGCGCGACGGACGCGGCTGGGTCGATATGGTGACAATTGCCGCGGATGCTGGCGATGCTTCGTGCCGTCTGCGCGCCGTGCGCCTGGTTCCGCAAACAATAAGCTCAAAGGAGGGGTCGTGAAATGCATGGCGTTCTGCGTGAGGAATCTGCCCAGGCGACGGTCGAATACGCCATCGTCACGGTGGCGCTGTTATCGATCGTGCTGGCGATCGCGGGACTTTGGCGTGCCGGCACCGATGGGCGCTTGGCGGCGCTGGTTGAGCGGGCGGCATCCCATGGCGTTGCCTCGACGTCGGTTATCGACGCCGCTGCGGCCGCTAAGGACATCGCGTTGTATTGATGCCGCGCGCGAGGACCGGGCGCAGTCTACGGTCGAGGCCGCTTTTTTGCTGCCGACGTTTCTGACACTCATCCTTCTCGCGCTGCAACCGGTGTGCCTGCTCTATACGCGCGCGGTCATGGAGTCTGCCGCCGCCGAGACCGCG